>NZ_JAHKSP010000018.1:0-31495 GCF_021733735.1 Mycetohabitans sp. B2 | reverse complement strand
CTGCAACGCTCGCACTCGAGTCCGAGCCGATGGTCAAGCTTTTGCAGGAAAGCGCGTACCGGGAACTGGTACTGCGTCAGCGCGTGAACGATGCGGCGCGCGCGCTGCTGCTCGCGTATGCGACCGGTGCCACGTTAGACCACTTGGGTGCACTGTTCGATGTCAAGCGGCTGCTTATTTCTGCCGGCGACCCTCAAGCCGGTCGCGATCCGGTGTATGAGGACTGCGACGATTACCGCGAGCGTATCCAACTTGCACCGCGCGGTTTTTCAGTGGCCGGCCCGCTTGATGCGTACGTTTTCCACGCACGCTCGGCCGATGGCCGCGTGCTGTCAGCCGACGCATACAGCCCGTCGCCGTGCGTGATGGTCGTCACCATTCTGTCGCGCGAAGGCGACGGCACGGCCAGCGATGAGCTACTTACCGTCGTGCGCGAAGCGCTCGAGAAGAAGCGCCCGCAAACGGACGAAGTAATCGTGCGCAGCGCCAAGATTGTCCCCTACACGATTCGTGCCACGCTGAAGTTTTTCAGCGGACCGGACCGCGCGGTGGCGTTGGCTGAAGCGAATCGGTGCACCACGCAATTCGCGCGTGATATGCATCGCATCGGCCGTGAGGTCACGAAAGATGGGTTGTATGCGTCGATGCGGGTGGCCGGCGTGCAGAAAGTGTTACTCGACACCCCCGCTGACGGCGTACCAGTGGCCCGCGATGAAGCAGCCTATTGCACCGGCATCGAGCTCATCGACGGTGGGGTAGCCAATGAGTGAGCTGCTGCCACCGAACGCGACGCAACTTGAGCGGCGTCTTGCCACAACGAATGCGCGCATCTCGGACATCACAGTGCCACTGGACACGCTGATGAACGCCGACGCGGTGCCGCTTGCGTTACTGCCGTGGCTGGCTTGGCACCTGGGTGTCGACACGTGGAAGGACTACTGGCCCGAATCGGTCAAACGCGCGCGCGTGCACGCTGCGATTCACATCGCTCGCCACAAAGGCACGGCCGAAGCGGTGCGGCAAGTATGCGCGTCGTTTGGCGCGCATGTCGCGATGCGTGAATGGTTCGAGCAGACACCGCGGGGCAAGCCCGGCACGTTCGAGATTGTCGTGACCGTGGGCGAGCGTGGCGACCTTCCCTGCACAGCGCAGTACGTGGCCGACATCATCGCCGAAGTGGATCGCGTCAAGCGCGGCAGCGCGCACTACACGTTCACGCAGCACACGGTGCGCGCCGGCACCGTGGGCGTGGTCGCAGCGACCCGCATTGGGCTGTACCGGCATCTTTTTCTCTCGGATGTTTGACATGGCAGGCACGCTTATTACCGTCGCCGACGCGTTTCGCGCCGCGCTGATCGCGCCCGGTCACACGGGCACCACTGCACACCGGGTTACGCACATTGGCTTGTGCACCGCGTCGTTTGATGCGTCGAACCGGTCACTGACGCAATTGCCCTATGAACTGAAGCGTATTGATACGTTTGGCGGGCAACCGATCGATGCGACGACGATCCACATCACGATGCACGACGACTCGCCCGATCAGTATGCGCTGTACGGGTTCGGGCTCTACCTGGAGAATGGCACGCTCGCCGCGTATTACAGTCAACCGGTCGGGCACGGCCCGATCATGGAAAAGTCCGCGGCCGCCACGCTGCTGCTCTCGACCGATATCCGCTTCGTGACGATCGACGCGGCCACGCTCGAGTTTGGACCGACGTCATTCTTAAACCCGCCAGCGACGACTGACGCGCGCGGGGTTGTCGAACTTGCGACACAGGCCGAGGTCAACGCCGGCCAAGACGACTCGAGGGTGCTCACGCCGCGCACCGCCGCGCGTCGCTACGCCCCGCGCGATTGGGTGCTCACGCATGCGCTGCCATTGCGCGGGAAGCTTGATGCGCACGCGGACTTGAACACGCTCGTCGCCTCGGGCATCTATCACCAAGCGTATCAGGCCGGACACGCGGCGGCCTCCTTAAACTATCCCGTCCCGATGCCAGGCCGGCTGCAAGTGTATGCGGCCGGACGCACCGTGTACCAAACCTATTCGCTGTTTAACAGCAGTGTGCATTACACGCGCGTGCGCTACAACGGCGTATGGAGCCCATGGCGACGCCTATTGGATGATGCTTCTGACGTGCTGGTCAGCGGCATCGGCGCGTTTTATGGCACGCTCACCGATCTGCCTGCACCGCGCGCGGGCGTGATAGTAGGCGCGAACAGCGGGGGACGCATTGCCTTTCACTGCCCGCACGCGCCGGCGGACCAACAGGTCTGGGATGTGAAGACGAGCACCAATGCGTTCGACGCGCGCCTACTTGATGACGCCGGGGCCACAATCCGCCCTTGGCTAACGGTCAATCGTACGGGCACGAGCGTCACGACGGTGCAGCTTGCGCGCAGCGGCGGACGCGTGTTGATCGGCGAAGGCGCCACCGACGACGGGGCGAGCACGCTGCAAGTGGCCGGTATGGCGACCGCCGCCACACCTGCCGTCGGAGATGTGTCGCGCAAGCTCGCGACGACACAGTTTGTTGCCAACGCGATCCGTGAGGCGTCCATCGGTCAAATCATCATCGAGGCGCGCACCACCGTGCGGGCAGGCTGCCTGAAACTGGCGGGCGTGCTCATTCGCCGCGACGATTATCCAGAACTGTGGGCCTATGCGCAGTTCTGCGGTGAACTCGTATCCGAGGAAGCCTGGCCCGATCACCCGGGATGCTTTTCGAGGGGAGACGGTAAGACGACGTTTCGGATCCCCGAGGTGCGCGGCGAGCACCTACGCTTTTGGGATGATGGGCGCGGCATGGATCCAGGCCGGCACCTTGGCACGGGGCAGGACAGTCAGAACCGCCGACACGCCCACATGGCAAAAGCCACGTGGGCTGGCGAACATCACCATACGGGAACAACCGATGAACAGGGCCATCACCAGCATGGCGGTCATGCCCACCCTGTGGAAGATCACCAACACATTTCGCCGTGGGGTGAAAACCACCCTTGGTATACCCCCCCCTGGGGACATCATGGCGGCAATAATCTAATCGGCTCAGGCCGTACCGACGGCGACAACGTATGGGGCATGACCAGCTGGAACGGCGCGCATGGCCACGGTTTGCAGATCGACCCCGCAGGTCTGCACCGCCATACCGTGCACCTCGACGCAGACGGCGGGCACACTCATGGCGTGATCATTAATCACGACGGCGGCAGGGAAGCGCGCCCGCGCAACATCGCGCTGCTCGCGATGATCCGCGCCTACTAATTGCGATAAAGGTCACTTCCTATGCTGATCCACCAATACGACCACCAAACCGGCCAATACGTCAGCAGCCGCCTGGCTGACCCGGACCCGATCAATCCAACCCGTTGGCTCATCCCGTCTTGCTGCACCGACGTGCCCCTGCCCGAGCGCCAGCGCAATCAATGGCCATTTTTCCGCGACGGCGCATGGGTGCTGCTGCCCGACTTTCGCGGCCAGCGCCTGTTCCGCAAAGTCAATGGCGCAGCGGCAGAAATCCTTGCTCCGGGCATCACCGCCGACGATGCAGGGCTGACGCCCATCCCGTGTCCCGGTGACGAGTACGTGTGGACAGACGACGGCTGGCAGATCGATCCGCGCATCGTCGCGCAGCGCGAGCGCGACGCGGCGATGCACGAATTCGACCGGCGCATGAGTGAGGCGCAGGCGGCCAACGCGGGCAAAGCCGATGCGTATGCAGCGGGCTTGCTATCCGACGAGCAGGTAGCGCTTTTTAAGGCGTGGAGCCATTACCAGATGGAGCTTGTACGCGTCGTGAATGCCGCCGACTTTCCGACCCGCGTCCAATGGCCGTCGCCCCCGGATGAGCAGGCCATTGTCACCAAAGCGCTATCGAAGCGCGTGCTCTCGCAGGTGCACGAGCAAAAAGCACATCGCGCGTCACGCTACGCCGTGCAACACGCCGATGATGCGTCGCTTGACGAGCCGGTGCCCGAACTCGATACGGATAACACGTCCTCGTCTGCCTCATCCGACATTGAATAGCCCTACCCCGTTACCTGCCACCGAAGGAGTGTTTAATATGCCGCAGGACTACCACCACGGCGTGCGCGTCATTGAGATCAACGCAGGCACGCGCCCGATTCGCAGTATTTCGACGGCTATCGTCGGCGTTGTCGCTACCGCCGACGATGCCAATGCAACGACGTTTCCACTCGACACACCGGTGCTCGTCACCAATGTCGTGTCGGCGCTGGCCCAAGCCGGCGAATGCGGCACGCTACGCAAGACGCTCATCGCAATCAGCCAGCAAACCCAGCCCATCACGATCGTCGTGCGGGTGGCCGAAGGCGACGACGAAGCAGAAACCACCAGCAACGTGATCGGCACGGTAACCGACGACGGCCAGTACACCGGCATGAAGGCACTGCTCGCCGCGCAAGCGAAGTTTGGCGTCCAGCCACGCATATTGGCTGCACCGGGGCTAGACACCGCACCGGTCGCAGCGGCCTTGGGCTCAATCGCGCAGGCGCTGCGCGGCTTTGCGTATGTATCGGCTCACGGATGCAAGAGCAAAGAAGAAGCGGTGGCGTACCGTCGCCAATTGAGTCAGCGCGAGTTGATGGTGATCTGGCCAGACTTCCTGGCCTGGGACAACACAGTGAACGCCACGGTCATGGTCCCAGCCCCCGCCTATGCGGCCGGACTGCGCGCAAAGATTGACAACGATATCGGCTGGCACAAGACGCTGTCCAACGTCGCCGTCAATGGCGTCACCGGCATTAGTCAGGACGTGTTTTGGGATTTGCAGGATCCGGCGACCGACGCCGGCTACCTGAACGAGCACGAGGTCACCACGCTGATCAACCGCAACGGGTTCCGGTTCTGGGGCTCGCGCACGTGCTCGGACGATCCGCTGTTCGCATTCGAGAACTACACGCGCACCGCGCAAGTGGTCAAAGACTCGATTGCTCAAGCGCAGATGCCGGTGATCGATGGCCCGCTCAATCCATCGTTGCCGCGCGACATGATCGAGAGCATCAACGGCTGGTTCCGCGCGCAGCGCGCCGCCGGCTATCTGGTGGGCGGCACATCCTGGTTCGATTCCGAGCCGAACACGGCCGATGTGCTCAAGGCCGGCAAAGCGTACATCGACTACGACTACACGCCAGTGCCACCGCTGGAGAACCTCATGCTGCGCCAGCGCATCACCGACCGGTATCTAGCCGACTTTGCCGCGCGCGTGGCAGCCTAATAGGAGAGATCGACGATGGGAATGCCCCGAAAACTTAAAGGCTTTAACCTCTTTCACAACGGCACGAACTTTGTGGGCCAAGTGGAAGAAATCACGCTACCTAAACTCAAGCGCAAGATGGAGCCGTGGCAAGGCAGCGGCATGAGCGGCCCGGTCAAGATCGACTTTGGCAATGAAGAGATCCAGCTCGAATGGACCTGCGGCGGCTTGATGGTCGAAGTGCTCGAACAGTACGGCGCGATGCAGCACGACGGCGTGCTGCTGCGCTTTGCAGGCGGCTATCAACGCGAGGACAGCGCGGACTACGACGCGGTCGAAGTTGTCGTCAAGGGGCGTCACGAGGAAATCGACTTTGGCAGCGCAAAGGCCAAGGAAGACACCAAATTTAAGGTGACGACCAACGGGAGCTACTACAAGCTATCCGTGAACGGGCGCGAGCTTATCGAGCTGGATTTCATCAACATGGCCGAGCGCATCAACGGTATTGACCTGGCAAGCGGGCTGAGTAAAGCGATCGGCCTATAACACACAGCCCACGCTGCGCGTGGGCCACTCATTCGACTTCACCACCGACTCGACGCAATCATGACCCAAATCGACACCACGAACACCGAGACGAACACGACCAAACTTGAGACGAACACCACCGAGCTTGAGGCGAGCGCGCAGAACACGCACACCTTTGACACGCCGATCCTGCGCGGCGAACACAGCATCACGCAGGTCACCCTACACAAGCCGACGGCCGGCGCACTGCGCGGCACGGCGCTCACCGCGCTCGTGAATCTGGACGTCGACGCGTTGCGCAAGGTGCTGCCGCGCATTAGCACGCCGACGTTGACCGAAATGGACGTGGTTAATATGGACCCAGCCGACCTTGTGGCGCTTGGGGGGATGTTCGCAGGTTTTTTAATGCCCAAGGCGCTGAAAGCGAGCATGGAATCGCCGAGCGCGTAGAAGACGCGATGGCCGACATCGCGACAGTCTTTGGTTGGGCGCCGCGCGACATGGACGGCTTGAGCCTTGCCGAGTTGATGGACTGGCGCGAGCGCGCCCGGATACGTAGCCAACACCCGTGACGATGGACAACGCGCTCAAACTGCGGGTCATGTTCGACATGATCGACAATTGCACCCGGCCCCTGAAAACCATACTCAACAGCACTAAGGGGCTCGCGCAGTCGCTCAAGCACACGCGCGCTGAGCTTGCTGAGCTGGGCAAGCAACACGAGGCGGTGGCGTCGTTTCGCCAAATGCGCACGGGACTAGCCGCGACCGCGTCAAAGCTCAATCAAGCGCGGGCGCGCGCCCAAAGCCTAGCGGCTTCGTTGCACGCGTTCGGCCCACCGTCGCGCCAGATGATTGCTGACTTCGAAGCAGCGAAGCGGGCCGCGGCGCGGCTATCTGGCGAGCACGCAAAACAGTCAGCACGCGTGCGCGAGCTGCGCGGCGAACTCGCCAGCACAGGCATCCACACGCGCAACCTTGCACAGCACGAGCGGGCGCTGCGCGCAAACATCGCGTCCACGACCGCGGCGATGCAATCGCAGACGCGCCAGCTTGAAGCGATCGCCGAGCGCGAGAAGCGGCTGGGCGCGGCGCGTGGCAAGATGCATGCACTGCAAAGCGCGGCTGGCGGCATGGCGATCGGTGGCTACGCCGCACGCGCCACAGGCGCACCGATGCTGGGCGGGCTGCGCCAAGCCCTCAACGAAACGAAGAGCGTCCAGACCGAGCGCGCGCGCATCACGGCACTAGGCCTGGGCGAGCAGGCGACACAGGATGCCGAGCAGTACGTACGCTCGATGAAGATGATGGGCGTAAGCACGGCGGAGAACATGACGCTGATGCGCGATGCGCTATCGATCTTCGCAGACGAGCACCACGCACAGATGGCGCTGCCAACGCTGGCAAAAATGAAGTTTGCCAGTGAGGCGATGTTCGGAGCCGAAGATGCGCACGCGAATGAAGAGCAGTTTATGAACATGCTCAAAGTCATCGAACTGCGCGGCGGCACAAAGGATCAAGCGGCATTCGAGCGCGAAGCCAACTACGTGCAGAAAGTGTTGTCGGCCACCGGCGGGCGCGTTGGCGGCGATGAGTGGCGCAACGTCATCCAGCGCGGCGGCGTCGCCGCAAAACAGATGCGCCAGGACGCATTCTATTACCAGCTCGAACCGCTGATCCAAGAAATGGGCGGCGATTCGGTCGGTCAAGCGCTCATGTCGGGCTACCAAAACCTGATTGAAGGGCGTACGACGGTGCGTGCGTCGCGCAAGCTGATGTCGCTGGGGCTGCTCGATCAGCACAAGGTCGAGTACGATCCGCTCGGGCGAGTCAAGAAGTTCTCTGACGGTGCGCTACTCAATTCACAGCAGTTTAAGGCGTCGCCCTTCGAATGGTTGGAGCAAACGCTGCTGCCTGCTCTGGAAAAAAAGGGCATCACCGAAGAAAAGCAGGTATTAAGCGTGATCGGCTCAATTTTTACGAACCGTACCGCAGCTAACCTGTACTCGACGATGTACTTGCAGCGCGCCCAAATTCATAAAAGCGCGAAGCTTAGCCAAGGCGCGTATGGCATCGAAGACATGCACCAGCTCGCTCAAGCGCAAACGAGCGGCAAGGAGCTAGACGCCTACGCGAAGCTGCGCGATCTTAAAAACGAAATCGGCGAGCGCGTCGCCCCGATGTACAACGCCGCATTGGACAAGACACGCGAACTTGCCGACAAGCTGCTGAAGACAATCCAAGCGCACCCGGAAGCGACGAAAGTGATCGTCGCGTTTGCGGCTGGTTTGGCTGCGCTGCTCGCCGTCGTCGGGACGTTCACGATCGCTTTAGCCGGGGTGCTTGGGCCGCTGGCCGTCGTGCGGTTCAGTCTGACCACGCTGGGCATCCAAGGTGGGGTGCTACGCACCGTCTTCGGCGCACTGGCATCTTTGCTGCGCAGCGCGCTGGTGCAAGGCGTTGCCGTGGCTTCACGAGCCTTCGCCCTGCTCGGCCGCGCCGTCATGGTGCTCGGCCGTGTCGCACTGGCTCACCCACTGCTCGCCTTTATCTCGCTGCTCGCCACCGCGGCTCTCTACGTCTGGCAAAACTGGGAGACGCTCGGGCCGAAATTCGCGGCGCTATGGCAGACAATCAAGGGCGCATTCGGTGCGGCTTTCGATTGGATCCAGTCGAAATGGGACGCGACGCTCGAATGGGTGAAATCGAAGCTGGGCGGTATGGGCGCTTGGTTTGGCGACATCGGCACGCGCTTGAGCGAAATTGGCGCACACTTGATTGACGGGCTGGTCGGCGGTATCACCGGCAGGCTGAACAAGGTGCGAGAAGCGATTGCGGGCGTGGCCACGAGCACGATTGATTGGTTTAAGGACAAGCTCGGTATCCAGAGCCCGAGCCGCGTGTTCGCGACGCTCGGCGGCTTTGTCAGCGAAGGCGCGGCGCTTGGCATGCAAGGGCAGCAGCAACACGTCGCGAAAGCCGCGCTTAGCCTCGCGACCACCGCCGTCACGTCGTTCGGCACGCCTGCGCTCTCGGTGGACGCGGCGCTCGCCGGGCCGGTCGCGCCGCTCGTGTCGCCCACCGTGCCCATCGACAGCCGGCCGCCGCTCGCGGTGGCCCCGGCAGCCCATGCGCCGGCATCGCCGCAGCCTGCCTCGCCCGTGACCATCAACATTTACGCACAGCCGGGGCAAGACGCGCAGGCGATCGCACGCGCCGTCGAGGCGGCGCTCGAGCGCCGCGAGCGGGCCAAGCAAGCGCGCGCCGGCTCGCGCCTTTCCGATTGATTCGATCATGCTGATGTCCCTTGACCAGTTTGTCTTTAGCCTGTCGAGCGCGCCGTTCCATGATTTGCAGCGGCGGCGCACGTGGAAGCATCCGACCAGCTCACGCGTCGGTGTGCGCGACGCGCGCCAATTCGCCGGCGAGGGCGAGGACACCATCACGCTCAACGGGCTCGTTGCGCCCGAGATGGTCGGCTCGATCGCGTCGATTCGCAAACTCGCGGCTATGGCCCATACCGGCGAGGCTTACGTGCTGGTTGACGGCGCAGGCCATGTCTACGGCGCATACGTGATCGCCGCACTCGATGAGACGCAGACATACCACGCTGTTGACGGCACGCCCCGCAAAATTGAATTTATGTTGACGCTCGAGCGCGTCGATGATGACGCGCTGCGCGTGCAGCGTGGCCGGTCAACGCGACACCAGAACCGATTCTGATGACGACGTCGTCGAACGAACACACGCCGCGCATCGCGCGTCATCATCCGCAGCCTGACTATCGGATCTCGTTGGACGGCCGTGACCTGTCGCGCCGATTTATGCCGCGGCTCGTATCGCTGTGTCTGTCGGAGTCGCGATCGGACGAAGCGGACACGGTCGACATCGTGCTCGACGATTCAAAAAACGATCTGGCGATTCCAAACCGCGGCGCGCTGATCAAGGTGGCAATCGGCTGGGTGGGTGAGCCACTGATCGACAAAGGCAGCTTCGTGGTGAACGAAGTCGAGCACAGCGGCAGCCCTGACATCGTCACTGTCCGTGCACGTTCTGCGGCAATGACCAGCGGCATGCAGGAGCGGCGTGAGAAGAGCTGGCATCGGCAGACAATCGGCTCGATCGTGCGCACCATCGCCGCGCGCTATTCGCTGACTCCGGCGGTCGGCGACACGCTCGCACAAATCTTAATCGAGCACATCGACCAGACGCACGAATCTGACATGTCGTTTCTCACGCGCTTGGCCAAACGCTATGACTCGGTGATGAACGTCAAAGACCTGCACTTGCTGTTCATGCCGATCGGCAGTGGACACACGGCGAGCGGCAAGCAGCTCGACGTACTCGAGTTGACGCGCGCCAGTGGCGACAGCCATCGCTACCATGTGTCCGAGCGCGAAAACTACGCAGCCGTGCGGGCGCACTACTACTTAAACGGGCGCGCAAAGCGCCAGTCCGTGATCGTCGGTGGCCAGAACAACAAGAACGTCAAGGTGCTGCCCGAGGATTACGCAACGCAAGCAGAAGCACGCGCGGCGGCGCAAGCCGAGTTTAACCGGATGCAGCGCAGTCAGGCGACGTTAAGCTACACGCTGGCGCACGGCCGCGCCGAGCTATTCCCCGAAATGCCCGTCGTGGTGTCAGGCTTCAAACCGGAAATCGATGAAACGCCCTGGCTTGTGAAGCAGGCCCTGCACACGATCGGCGAAGCCGGATTCACGACGGCGCTCGAACTGGAGGTGCACGGCGATGCCACCACCAATCGGCATCGCTCGCATTTCCGCAAAGGCCAGCGCTAGGCCACGGTCGCAGAAAACCGCCCTTAGCGCGGTAATGAAGACGCTGAGCCGGATATCAGCTTTTCGATAAAGTCATGCGGATCAGCTTCGAGCGCTCGTAGAAAGTCCAGCACCTCCACGACATCGAGCCGGCGAATACCGCTTTCGACCTCAAAGTCGAAACCTTGTGGGCGGTCAAGCCGGTCAGCCACATCCTGTTGCAGTAAGTCGTGTTGTTTGCGCAGCTCAGTCAGCAACTCGCGGGGACATACTAAAGTTACATCCAGAGCAGACACCCAAACGTCTCCCCAGGGGCCCGTAACTACAAAAACCTGTTGCGCCAGAGAGTTTTTGTTACTACAATATCCTAATGAAGGTGATCTTTGACCCCGCGAAAAACGAAGTCAACAAATGCAAACATGGTGTTTCGATGGAGTTGGCCGACTCTATCGATTGGTCAATGGTCTGGTGTTTCGCTGACGATCGTGCCGACTACGGCGAGCTACGCGAGATTGGTTACTCGGTAATCAACGAGCGCCTTTACTGCGTGGTGTTTACGCAGCGCGGCGACACGTTTCGCGTGATCAGTCTTCGCAAAGCCAATAACCGGGAGATTAGCCGCTATGAACAAGCGACCGAATTTGATTCGTAACACTGCACAGGAAGAAGCTGCGATCGAGCGTGGCATTGCCGCTGACCCCGACACGTTCGTGCCCACTGACGAACAATTTGCGCAAATGAAGCGGCGTGGTGGACGGCCGAAACTGGAACAGCCAAAAATCGCTGTGACGGTCCGTTACGACGCGGACGTGCTCCAGCAGTTCCGGGCGAGCGGTGACGGCTGGCAAACTCGTATGAACAACGCGCTGCGCGAGTGGCTCAAAACGCATCCGATCTGAGGTATCGTGGCGCGCTTCGCACGCATCGGCTTGCGTGCATCGGCGCGCGAACGCGGCAGACAGCAGCAGAAAAATGTGGAGCCTATACCGAGTAATGTTTCGAATTGCTTGCTCGGCACGCCACACTCCTGTCTACCGACCTATCGTTCCGCCAACTTAAACGATATGGCGTAGTGCTATCGAATAAGGTGACGCTAGACGGCCCGTCGCTGGGTCGTGTGGACCACGTCCATCACAATGCATCGTGGATGGCATCTTGCCGCCGCACTGCCGGCATTCCGCGATATGCTACCGTTGGACAAACTACGCGCTTTATCATTGGTTATACCGTGTCAGCGCGTCCTTTGCGTCACGTAGGTTAGCCATCGCTTCGAGCGCAATTTCCAGCATGAGCCCGACAGATCTCATTGCCTCGTCTACCGCGGCGCATGCGCTAGCCCGCTCATCGCATACGACATCGGTATGCAGGTACGCCGCCAACACCGGACAGCCAGTGCCAGGGCGGCACTCAGCGGTCGACATCATATCTGCTACATCGCGGTTTTGGTTTGCGTTGCTGTGCATTTTTCTGAACTCCCACTTATACATTCACAGACAGGGCTCCTCGCCAAGGTACCGTGCCTCAGAATGAGAAGCCTGTCCACTTGTCAACTACATTAGCGAAGAGAAAACTGTAAACTGTCCTTACTTTCTTTATGCTGGGAGCCAGCTGTATCGCGACAGCTGGGTGCGGAAGTGCAAAAGTCATCCCATGCCGCGCATCCGCTCTCGACCGGACCTAAACTAATCCGGAAATCGATGACCCTATATCTGTTAAGGCAACGCTACTTATTTTTTGCTTTAGCTGCCCGCTCGCGACGCAAGCGCTCGATTTCCAATTTTGCCCGGTCGACGTTCTCAGCCGTACGCTGATCAAACATCGCACGGCGATTCTCTGCTAGACGCTTCGCGCGTCGTGGCGTCGACGTCGCACTCATCCCGGGCGACTTCAGACAGGTCGCGAGAAACACCTGCAGGGCGGCCTTCCCGACTTCAGTCAAGCTTCGGTAGCTCTCAATCAATTCGCGCTCTTCGGCGCTAGTGGTTTCAGCAGGTGCCGCTTCATGGTACCCGGATTCCGCCTGCCTGGTCCCGGTCACTATGTAAAGCAAGTCGATCCCAAGCCCAGCGACAGCAGCCAAGTACTTCGCATCGGGCGATCGCTCGCCGGACTCGTAATTTGCCTGCGCCCCTCGCCCTACTTTCCCTACGGCAGCAAACTCTTCCTGACTGAGCCCAAGACGCAGCCGCTCTTCACGAAGACGTGTGCCAAATGCTTCCATTTGAATTCATTTATATTTACGCTTCCAATTGATGGCATTACATTCAGTTTTCAGTAATGCAAGACTATGCGCTGAAGTATACCGATCATGACTATCACTACAGGCCCACGCCGCTCGCCGCGTGGCATGCTATCGGGGCGGTTCGTTTACGTCGGACTCACACAAGCCGAACGCGCCGAACTCGAGCAAATCGCCGCCTATTACCACCGCTCGATATCGAGCATGGCACGCGAACTCATTTCCGTCGGCAAACGCCATTTCAATGCCGCCTCCACGTCACCTCAAACCACCGTTCGCAGTTGAATTGAGGAGCACACATGTGCCCCGATCCAAAGCGCGTTCGCAATCACAAACACACCATTCGCTTCGACGACTACGAGCAGGCGTTGTTGACTGCCCTGGCGAATTATCAAGGCGAACTTTATGCGGGGAGCCAGCTGTATCGCGACAGCTGGGTGCGGAAGTGCAAAAGTCATCGCATGCCGCGCGTTCGCTCTCAACCAGGCCTGAACCAATCCAGAAGTCGATGACCCTATATCCGTAAAAGCAGCGCTACTTATTTTTTGCTTTAGCTGCCCGCTCGCGACGCAAGCGCTCGATTTCCGATTTCGCCCGTTCGACGTTCTCAGCAGTACGCTGATCAAGCGTCGCACGGCGATTCTCTGCTAGACGCTTCGCGCGTCGCGGCGTCGCCGTCTGAAGCATCGAACCCGTGTTAAAACAGCTCAGCAAAAATGCGTGGATCGACGCTTTTCCTACTTCGTTGAGCTGTCGATACATCGCAAGCACTTCGGCTTCGTCAACGTCACCCTGCCCAACCTTCCCGCTTTCGGCTTGGTGCCGCTCGCCGGTCAGCACGTAACAGATGTCAACGCCTATCTCGCGAACAGCTAAGAGGTAGTCAGCATCGGGCGAACGCTCGTCCGCTTCGTACGCGGATTGCGAGCGTCTCGCGACCCCGCCAACAGACGCAAACTCGTCCTGACTGAGCCCGATCCGCAAACGCTCGTCTCGCAAGCGACTGCCTACTTGTGACATAAATTACCCATTATTCATTTATGAATTTTTTCAGCTCATTGCACTAGCCTTGCATATCGCAAGACTATCGTTGAAGTATACTGATCATGACTCACGCCACAGGTCCACGCCGTTCGCCGCGGCCACAGGCGCAGAAAACCGCCCTTAGCGCGGCAACGAAGACGCTGAGTGGGACATCAGCTTTTTGATGAAGTTGTGCGGATTGGCTTCGAGCGCACGCAGAAAATTGAACAGCTCAATCACATCGAGCCGGCGACTACCGCTTTCGACCTCAGAGACGAAACCTTGTGGGCGGTCAAGCCGGCCTGCGATGTCTTGCGACCTGTGAAGAATTCACAGTACTGCTTGCATTACCACAACTCAGCTTGATTACTAATCAACGCCTTTATTCGCATCGTGAGAGACCCGCAGCAAACGCCCTTCATCTTCTGCTGCCAGCGCCGCGCGCGCCACGTGCAAATACGTGACCGCTTGGAGTGCTGTTTCAAGGGCAAGAGTCGTAAGTTCCATCGCATCGTCAATCGCGTTGCGAACCTCGAGACGCGTATCAGCAGTCGAGTCTGTACTCGGCTCAGTTAACACCCTTTTTCGGCGAGCACCAGCATCACGCTCCGCCGCAGTCGCCGCGCCGATCATACCGTCAATTTGCTTCATATCGGTGTACATATTTTGGACCTTTACTTACACGTTCACCACCTAGCATCGCTTCAAGGTGGTAAGTATGCCCCATAAATTGCAATGCTAACTAACTGCCGAGTTGAATCGGCGAGTAAACTGTAATGGCCCCATATCCTTTATCGTACTATGCTGCGTTTGAAAGTATATGTAGGTGGCGCTTCTAGCATAGGACTTTGGTTTGTGCCGTGCATTCAAGACAGAATAATTGAAAGTACCAAGGCATGAATCGTCTATCAGCGGCATAGCAGCACGATATCGGCACATACGTAGTAAAGCTTTAAGCTTCGCGAAACCAATCCTGAGTTCGTGCAACACTGCAATAATTGCTAGTCACACTAAATTACTTCGCCTGTTGTACACGCTGCAGTCACACTGTGCCAATGCGCGCCATCGCATGGCTAGTGTGTCGAGCAATACGCAAAGCGTTCAATCTAAGCGCTTTGCACTATTGCTATGCGCATCAATAGTCCATGTGCAGCGGTGCCATATAGCATCGAGGCTCAGGACGTACAATCGCCCTCCAATAATCACGAACAACGATTCAACCTTTTTTTTTCTTCGCGGCACGCTCTCTACGTTGCCGCTCAATCTCAGCCATTGCACGCTCAACATTTTCTGCCATGCGCTGATCAAGGGCTGCCCGCCGGTTTTCGGCTAAGCGTTTAACTCGTCTATCGGGCGAGGTTGGGTCGGCGTCAAGCGTCATTGATCCGGTACGGACGCAACTAGAAATAAAGGTCTGAACTGCGGCTTTTCCCGCTTCGTTCAGCTTTCGATAGCCATCAACGACGTCGCTTTCTTCTTCGGCAAGTGATGAACTGCTTACCTCGCCCGTTAGTACATACCAAATATCAACACCTACTTCGCGCAACGCGAGCAGGTACCGCGCGTCCGGCACACTGACGTCCGCTTCGTAATTGAGCTGAGTTTTGTGTTTCAGCCCACCTAGCGCCGCAAATTCTGGCTGGCTTAGGCCCAACCTCATCCGCTCGCTACGTAACCGCTTCCCTATTCCATCCATTAAAATTCCATCAAACGTATTGACATCCATAAAAATGGACGTCAAACTGGGCTGACCGTAACGCAAGAGTAACTGTAAAAGTATACCGGCCATGACCATCACCACAGGCCCACGCCGCACGCCGCGCGGCATGCTATCGGGCAGGTTCGTCTACGTTGGATTGACGTCCGCCGAACGCGCCGAACTCGAACAAATCGCCGCAGACCACCACCGCTCGATCTCGAGCATGGCACGCGAACTCATTTCCGTCGGCAAACGCCATTTCAGTACCGCTTCCACCTCACCTCAAACCACCGTTCGCAGTTGAATTGAGGAGCACACATGTACCCCGATCCAAAGCGCGTTCGCAACCACAAACACACCATTCGCTTCGACGACTACGAGCAAGCGTTGTTGACTGCCCTGGCGAACTATCAAGGTGAGCAGCTTGCGGTGATGATCCGCGAAATGGCGATGCGCGAAGCCGCAGCACTGCTGGCTGAACGCCAAACCTCCATTTTTGACCACGCCAGTGCCTGAGCAAAGGCACCTAACCGCCCACCATGAGTAGCTCCTACGATGCCGGATACCAGCACGGACATTTTTATCCCCGATGCAGACCGCAACGTGCTGGAACGCGTACGCCAACATCACGGCCTGCCGTCGATCGACGCCACCGTCGAATGGCTCGTGAAGCGACGCTTGCGCCGCACCGCAAAGCACACGAACGGCCGCGGCCGCGCACTGTATCTCGTCCGGAGTAAGACGACATGCGGATCCTGAATCGTTGCCCACATTGCCGCACCCGCGCCCACGCGCGCAGTAGTCGCGAAATGTCATTGACCTTTCGTGAGGTCACTTACCAGTGCACCAACGCGCAGTGCGGCCACACTTATGTCGTGAACATGGAGTTTGCTCGCACGCTCTCCCCGTCTGCGATGCCCAACTTGTCATTGAACCTGCCGCTGTCGCCTCATGTGCGTAGTCAGCTCGCGCAACAGCTAGAACTGCTGGTCTAGCGGCCCAAGTCACTCAACCCGTTCCCCTCGCATCGTGCCCGCGCCGGCGCGAGGGACCTTTTTTGCCCACGAAAAGGAGATCCGCATGGCCACCCTCGCTTCTGCCCCTCTCGTTCTTCCCTTCGATCCAGCCTCGCTGCCAATGGATCAGCGCCGGAAGTACTTGCGCACCCTTTGGGACGCCGACATCGATCCCTTCGTGTTCGCGGGTACTGCGCGCAGGCTCGGCTATCTGATCCATTGCAAGTGGGACATCGCCGCCGGCATGCCCATTTTGCTGCCAATGGTTACGCCGCTGCATTGATATCAATGCACAAACCTATCTCAGAAAGCGAACTGCGACGCGCATGGCGACGCCTTCGCATGGTCGGGGACTTCGATACCGCCATGCGCCACACCGCTGTTCGTCGTGTAGTGGAAAGCGCCGCGCGTGCCATGCGGGCTCGTTCAATTGACCTGAAGCGGCCTACAGCCCACCGCCGACGTACGACCGTCAAGGACCACGACGAGTAACGCAACCGCGCCGGCCGCCGGCGCACTCACCAGGAACCCCACCATGAAATTCTACGTTTTCTGCACGGCAGTACTCCTTATGCTGCTCTTTTCATTGACCGGGCTGTACCTCCCGCTTAACAGCCTCCTGCGTCGCCTCGACCCGCTACTCGGTCCGATGCTCGCATTCACCGTCAGCATCTTTACACTCTGCGCCCTCATCACCGCGCTGGCATGGTCGGTTCCGGCTCGATGAGGCGAGCGCCGCGCGTGCCAATCTGCAACGCGCGGCGTATCCAATCGAGTGCAACCGGCTTGCCCCTTCGACGCAGGCTCGCGCATGAACGTCTGACCGGCGCGGCGCCGTGCGACGCGGCGCCACGCGCTCGCCTCGCTACGCGATTTGAGCAGCTTGCCGACGCGCTGTGCACTCGGCTTGGCTCCCCGCCATGGCGAGCCATTCAAACCGAGCCGCTATCCCATGCCACTACTTGAGCAACCTCCAGCACAATGGCCTCGATCGACGAACTGAAACAACGCATCGACCTGCACGACCTCGCCGATCGGCTCGGCCTGAGGCGCGGTCGCGGCGGCGACAAGGCGCTCTACCATTCCCCGCAGCACGAAGACAAGAGCCCGTCCCTGTCGATTTACGTGAACCACCCAAAGCACGGCACCGGCTGGCGTGACCACAGCGCCGACGCCGGCGGCTCGTGCATCGACTTGGTGATCCATGCCCGTGGTGGCACCGTCGCCGATGCCGTGCGCTACCTGCACGACGCCTACGGCCTCCCGCTCGAGCGGCCGACGCCGGCCGAGCGCCGCGAGAAATCGACCGTCGAATACATTGCCGATCGATGCCTCGCCGAACGCGATCGCGTACGCGACTACCTCGGTGGCCGCGGTATCTCTGCCGCAGCCATTGACGCGGCGATCGCCGCGCGCACCCTCGGCTTCAACAGCTGGACAAGCTCGAAGGTCGCCGCCGGCGAGGTCGGCCACGCTGGCCCGGCCGCCGCGTTCATCGTGCGCGCGCCGAGCGACGGCCGCGTCGTCGCCATCGACATGCGCTATGTCGATCCCACGCTCAACGGTGGCGTCAAGACGCAGACGCAGGGCGACAAGGCCGGTTATGGCTGGAGCGCCGATCCTCGCCGGCTCGACGCGGCGAAGCGCGTGTTCATCGTCGAAAGCGCGATCAATGCGCTGTCGATCGACACCTGCGCAATGTCCAGTACAGCCGCGCTCGCGCTGCGCGGCCTCGCTAACGTCAACGACATCGACTTCACGTTCCTGCGGGGCAAACAAGTTGTGATTTGCCTAGACAACGACGAGCCGTTCTCGGACGATCACCCGCGCGCCGGCCACCGGCCGGGGCCTGAAGCTGCGTGGGCACTCTACGAGCGGCTCACGAGCCTAAACATCAGTGCCGTGCTCGTTGACCAGGCCGGCTGGCTCGCCGACCTCGCGGACGGCGAGACGACACGCAAGCCGATCAACGACGTGAACGACTACCTGCAACTGCGCGGCCCGGCCGAGCTGGCGCGCGCGCTTGAGCAACTCGAGCCCTGGCTGATCGCGGGTCTCGCCGGCGACGTCACGCGCCGCGGCCGGCCACGCATCTTTCTGCCGTCGCACGACTTCGCGCAATACTGGCGCTTTCGCGTGCGCCCGGACTTCACCAGCTACATCACGAAGATGGACCGCAACGAGGAATCCGGCGTTGAAACGCCCGTGATGACGGATCTGTGCGGCTTTCGCATCGCCGGTATTAGCCGCGTGTCCGTCGCGAGCGCGACCTCGACGATGACGGGCGACGCTGACCAAGCGCCGACCGTCTACTTCGCCGTGTCCGTGCAGGCGCCGCGGCACGGCGCGCAGCTCATCCGCCGCGTAATGCTCGACGATCAGCTGCACAACGTCGATCAGTGGAGCAAGTTCGGCCCGATCTGGGCGCCAGCGCCGTTCAAGCGCATGGTGAACATCCTGGAGCGCGGCGCCAACCTCGGCGCGCGCCAGGCGGCAAACTTCGTCGGGCTCGCATGGCGCGACGGCCGCCTGATCGTCAACGAAGGCCCAGACTGCTATTTCACCGAAGCGGACAAACAATGTCCGTATCACAACCTGACGTTCCCAAGCGGCCCGGTCAGCGACGCGCGCCGCGTTATCACCGCCTACCAAATGACGTTTAAGCAGAACGCCGCCACGATCCCGCTCGTGTGGGCGCTCGGCGGCCACCTGAAAGCGCTGCTCGGCTTCTGGCCACATATCACGATTCAGGCGAACAAAGGCGCGGGTAAGTCAACGCTAATCAAGCGGCTCGAACGCTCGCTCGCGTTCACGATGTTCTCCGGGCAGTCGCTACAAACGGAATTTCGCCTGCTGACCAGCATTAGCCACACGAGCCATCCGGTCGGATGGGAAGAGCTGTCCGCGCGCCGGCAGGACGTGATCGATAAGGCGGTTGGGCTATTGCAAGAGAATTACCAGTACACCGTCACGCGCCGCGGCACCGATATGACTGAATACCTGCTGTGCGCGCCGGTGATGCTGGCCGGCGAGGACGTCCCGGTGCGCAGTCTGCTCGGCAAACTCGTGCGCACCACATTGACCGGCAAGCGCGGCCCGCTGCTACCCGACGAGCTACCGCGCTTCCCGCTCCGGCAGTGGCTCGAATTTCTCGCCAGCCTGAACAAGCGGGCCGTGCTTGAGCAATACGCGAAGCTGCGCGACATAGCGCTGGCCCACTGCCGCGCGAGCGGCGAGGACGACGGCGCCAAGCGCATGGCCGGTAACTACGCGGCTGTCGCGCTCGCCTGGCGCTACCTCACCGAGTTCGCCGGCATGGACCCGAGCGAAGGCGACTTCCCGCGCGACCTCCTCACCGAGATGAACGGCCACATTGCCGAAACAAGCGCCGACCGCGAGCCGTGGGTCTGGATCATGGAAACGGTGCTGTCCGAAATCGACGGCGGCAATTACAAGCACCCGTTCACGTTCGACACTGTCGACGGTGAATTCTGTCTGTTGCTGCGCACCGGTCACGTGATGGACCACATCGCGCACACAAGCAGCCTACGGGATAAGTGGAACGGCCTTCCGGTGAAGTCCGACCGCGTGTTCAAAGCGCAGCTCAAGCACGCCGGTGTCGTCGTCGGCGACAAGGAAGTGGAGCGCCGCATCTATACCCGTCGTGTGCCGTATCTCACACCGATCTCACTCGAACGCTTAACCGGCTTCGGCCTGCACGTGTCCATTCGTGAAGACTTGGCAACCGACGCGCTCGCAAGGGGGCACGTATGAACCGCTTTCAGCCCTTGCGACCACCGTGCAGCGGTAGCCACTTTCTTCATTTCATCCAGTCGCATAGCGGTCGTAGATTGCGCTGTCCAGTGCGCGCAGCCATTGGCATGCACCGTCACGCGAGCGCTACTCGGTTCGCTTTGCCCCACTCCCTAGCGAGCCGAAACGGCCGGACAACGCCGCGAGCGGCGCGGGCGCGGGGCCGCACGCGGGTTTTGCCGCGCGGGAACCACCCAGGCAGCGCACGCGAATCGTGGTTTTGGAGGGCGCTCGCTCGTAAGTCTTTGATTCTTGAGAAGAGTGCCGCCATGAGTCACGCTCGATTTGCCACGAGTTGGGCCGGTTTTGCCACGAGTCTGGTTTTTGCACCGGCCCGCCTCGCCCCTTTCTTCTTTCTTTCTAACTTATTGAAAAAGAAGAAGAAAGAGTACAAAGAAGGCAAGGAATCAGCCCCAACGCGCTGCCACGAGTCAAGTGCGTTTTGCCATTAGTTACGGACGCTGCCTATTTTTTAGGCCACGAGTTTTTGACCCTTGCCATGCCTAAATGATGGCAATTGATGGCAAGAAAATTTGTTTAAAATCAATCAGTTAAATGAATAAAAGCGCACACGCCATCAATCCACGAGTTGCGCTGCGTGTGCCCCCTCTAGCAAGGAAGTCGAGTGACAGAAAAATGCAATCGGAACGATTCAATGCAAAGGATGCTGCCCACTTCCTCGGGATATCGCTTCGCCAAGTGTATGATCTGGCCGCTCCCAGAGGACCTATCCCGTGTTTTAGGATCGGAAAACGCATCGTCTTCAACCAGTCAGACATAAAGGAGTACTTGCAATCATGTCGATATACCGAGACAAGGAACGCGGTCGTTTCATCTTTGAATTCGACCGTTATATCGATGGCAAACGAATCCGGGCTAGAAAGCTACTTCCGAAAGCGTGGAATCAGGCCCAAGCGGACGCTTTCGAGCGACAACAAAGCGCCCGCCTCTATGCAGTTGCTACAAAGGTTCAACGTGCAGAGTACCTAATTGAAGACGCAGTAAAAGTGTATTTGAAAGATAGAGTTCCAATTTTAAAATCTGGCAGCAATATCGAACACGAACTTGCACAGATTTTCTGGGCGTACGAGGGTAAACCTTTGTCATCGCTTGCTGACGCCTGTAGCGAATATAGACAAAAAGCTATGAAAGCAGATGGCACGCCGCTATCAGCTGCAACACTTCGTAACCGCATCCGCTACCTTACCAGCGCATGCCGATACGCTTGGAAGATACATAATATGTGCGACCATGATCCAGCCGAACGAGTAACAGTTCCGGCAGTAAGGAATGCGCGCCAGTTTTACATTGATCGGCAGGAAATGCTTTTGCTATGCCTAGCAACGCAACATAGAGCAACTCGCGCCGCTATTCGGATTGCATTCTATAGCGGCATGCGCATGTCTGAGATCAGGCTTGCCAAAAGAGAAAAGAATGTTTTTATGATTCCCGACACTAAAAATGGAATGCCAAGGCACGTACCAATACACCCTAAAATCCGTAGCGCAGCCAGCGTGGCACTTCCAGACCAGAGCACACTATCTAGGCACTTCCGCGCAGCTCGCAAAGCCCGAGACATGGACTGGCTCCATTTCCACGATCTGCGGCATAGCGCCGCCAGCCAGATGATCAATCAACGCGTAGACCTCTATACCGTGGGAGCCGTGTTAGGGCATAAATCACACGCTAGCACGCAGCGCTACGCCCATCTGGCCACCGAATCTTTGAGGGATGCCATCACGCGGATCGGACAAAATTTCCCCCACCATAAAAAAACGCGGGCTGCGTGACATGCGCGCAAACCCGCGTGGATATTGGTGGGCCTCCCGTGAGTCGAACACGGCACCAACGGATTATGAGTCCGCTGCTCTAACCAAGCATGAGCTAGAGGCCCGGATCAGCAATTATGACGCAAAATGGAACTCAGTTGCCTTCGAGAAACGATTTTAGCTTATCCGAGCGACTTGGATGACGCAATTTGCGCAACGCCTTCGCCTCGATCTGACGGATTCGCTCACGCGTCACGTCGAACTGCTTACCGACTTCCTCGAGCGTATGGTCCGTGCTCATCTCAATGCCAAAGCGCATCCGCAATACCTTTGCTTCGCGCGGCGTCAACGAGTCCAGCACGTCTTTCACGACGTCTCGCATACTCGCGTGTAATGCCGCGTCGGCCGGCGCCACTGTATTATTATCTTCGATGAAATCGCCCAGGTGAGAATCGTCGTCGTCGCCGATCGGTGTTTCCATCGAAATCGGTTCCTTCGCGATCTTCATGATCTTGCGGATCTTGTCCTCAGGCATCTCCATTTTTTCGGCGAGCGTGGCCGGATCCGGCTCAAGCCCCGTCTCTTGCAGGATTTGCCGTGAGATCCGGTTCATCTTATTGATCGTCTCGATCATGTGAACCGGAATCCGAATCGTGCGTGCCTGATCCGCGATCGACCGCGTAATCGCTTGGCGAATCCACCACGTCGCATACGTGGAGAATTTGTAGCCCCGTCGATATTCGAACTTGTCAACCGCTTTCATCAAGCCGATATTGCCTTCCTGGATCAAATCCAGGAACTGCAAGCCACGGTTCGTATACTTCTTCGCAATTGAAATGACCAGCCGTAAGTTGGCCTCCGTCATTTCGCGCTTGGCTTGCCGCGCCTTGAGTTCGCCAGCCGCCATCTGACGGTTGGTTTCCTTCAAGTCCTTCAGCGGCAGCACGACACGCGCCTGTAAGTCGATCAGACGCTGCTGCTGTTCGCGGATCGCCGGGATATTGCGCTCGAGCACCGCGCTGTACGGATGCCCCTCGGCGACAATCTGCTCGGCCCAGTCTAGGTTGGTCTCGTTGCTCGGGAAGCGCGCAATGAATTCCGCACGTGGCATCCCGCACTTGTCGACGACGATATGTAAGATCTGGCGCTCCACTTGACGCACCTCGTCAACCTGCGCGCGCAACGTGTCGCACAGCCGCTCAACCGTGCGGGCAGTAAAGCGAATCGACATCAACTCAGCCTGGATCGCCTCTTGCGCCTTCAGATACGACTTGGACTTATAGCCCTCCTTCTCGTACGCGCGACGCATTTTGTCGAACCACTCACCGATCAGCGCAAAGCGCTCCAGCGACGCACGCTTCAGCGCCTCGAGCTGCGCGGCGCTGGCCGCGGCCGCTCCCGCACCTTCGTCCTCCTCTTCCTCTTCCTCGTCACCTTCGTCAGCGTCGTCGGCTTCCGACTCAATCTCGTCCGCATCCGACGCGCTAAAACCGTCCGCATCCTCCGCGTTCGGATCGATCAGGCCATCGACCAGTTCGTCCACGCGGATTTCATCGTTGGCGACCCGCTCGGCCATCGCAAGGATGTCCGCAATTGTCGTTGGGCACGCCGAGATCGCCTGAACCATGTGCTTCAGGCCGTCTTCGATACGCTTGGCGATCTCGATCTCGCCTTCTCGTGTCAACAGCTCGACGGTGCCCATCTCACGCATGTACATGCGCACCGGGTCGGTCGTGCGGCCGAATTCAGAGTCCACCGTCGACAACGCGACCTCGGCCTCCTCTTCGACTTCATCGTCGGATGACACCGACGGCGCGTTGTCGTTGAGCAGCAGCGTTTCCGCATCGGGTGCCTGTTCATAGACCGCCACGCCCATGTCGTTGAACGTGCTGATGATGCTCTCGATCGCCTCGGTTTCCGCGAAATTGTCCGGTAGGTGATCGTTGATTTCAGCATACGTTAGGAAGCCGCGCTCCTTGCCCAGCTTGATCAGCGCGCGCAGTTTCGAGCGGCGCTCCTCGAGCTCCTCGGCAGTACCCGGCTGGTGAGACGCAAACGCCTCCTTCAGCAGCGCCTTTTCCTTGGCCCTGCGATCGCGCGCCTTGATCTTCTCACCCTTTACCGGCGCAGCCGAGCCGGCCGACTCATCGATTTGGCCCGCTTCATCGTCAACTGGTACTTCGTTCAGCTTTTTCGTCATGGATGTCGCCATTACGGCTCTGGTCTCGACTTGCGGCTCTTCGACGGCCGCCGCTTCAACCGTGGATACTCTCTCAGTGCGGCTAATCCGGCTGTTACCCGGTCGCCACGACCTTCCGACTTGCCCGCTTCGGGAACGCCTCGGCCGCGCGCATCGCGGGCCTGCTCGGCGGACTTCGCCGTCGCGGAGGATCGCCTCGTCGCTTCCCGCTGGGTGGATCGCGCGATGTTCGCTGACACGCCGCAGTGGGAATGGGCCGGTTTCGCCGCGGACCGAGTCGTCTACCGCCACTGGCCTGCGCTTTCGAGCCGATCCAGCCTCTTTTCCACCCTACGGTCTTTGCTATGGCGATTCCACCCTAGCTCGACGCCCGGAACAACCCCGCTGAAAACCTTCAATTATAGCACAGCGGTCAAGCTCCTCCGGTAAGCGCCAACGCCATGGCCCGACGCTTCAGTTCGGCACGCCGCTGCGACAACTCGGCGAACTCCCTGGCCTGCTCTCCTTCCAATTTTGGCTGCCGAGACAGAATTTCAAGTCGTTCGCAGCAAGCGTCGTAACGCATCTTCGCGACCACCGCCCTGACTTCGTCAGCTGCGATCCGTTCCTGCTCATCGCGCCGCTGCGCGCTGTCGTCGTCCGGCGACGCATGCAGCAAATCGCGTACGTTTTCATCATAGACCAGAATTTCCCGGAAGATTTCCTCATACGTCGGCGCATTCGGAGAATTAAGCAGCAGGTCCTTCAACAGCCGATATTCGGCCGCGTCCCCCAGTTGCCGCGCGTGCGCGATCGTCTCGGCAAACAGGGCCCCCTGCCGGGCAAGCGTGGCTAGTGTGTCGCAATCCTGCACATCGAGCATCGCGACGATGCGCGGATACATGATCACGTTGCGTAGTGCCCGATGCTCGTGGCCGGTAACGCGACGACGATCGGCACGTGCCGGCGCACCGCGCACCGCGGGCGCGGTGCGCGAGCCAATTTCACAGAATTGCGCCACTTCTTCAACAGGCGTCGCCAGCCGATCCGCCAGCATGTGCAGGATTTGAGCCCTCAGCGCGTTGGGCGGCAGTGCTTGCAGCAGTGGCTTGGCGTCATACAGCGCCTTGGCCCGCCCTTCCGGCTGGTCGATCTCCTTGTCCGCCAGCACCTCGTTGAGCAGGAACTGCGACAGCGGCATTGCCCGCCCGATCTGGTCTGCAAATGCCTGCATGCCATGCTCGCGGATATAGCTGTCCGGATCGTGCTCCGCGGGCAGAAACAGGAAACGGATGGTGCGATTGTCCGCCGCATGCGGCAAGCATGCGTCCAGCGCGCGCCGCGCGGCGCGCCGCCCCGCCACGTCACCGTCGAAGCTGAAGATCACCGTGTCGGTCTGCCGCATCAGTTTTTGGACATGCACCGGCGTGCACGCGGTGCCCAGCGTCGCCACCGCATTTGGAAAACCCAACTGCGCCAGTGCAACGACGTCCATGTAACCTTCCACGACCAGCACGAAGCCCTTCTCGCGGATCGCAAGACGTGCCTCGAACAGGCCGTACAACTCAGTTCCCTTGTTAAATAGCGGCGTTTCCGGCGAATTCAAATACTTCGGCTCGCCGCCACCATCAAGCACGCGTGCGCCGAAGCCGATCACCTGTCCGCGCACGTTGCGGATCGGGAACATGATGCGTTGGCGAAATCGATCGTAGCGGCGCGCTTCGCCGTTGCTCGACGCCTTGTCACTGACAATCACCAGACCTGCTTCGAGCAACGCGTCGTCGCGATAGTCCGCGAATGCCGCCTCGAGGTTTTGCCAGCCATCCGGCGCATAACCCAATCCGAAGCGCAGCGCAATCCCGCCGGTCAAGCCCCGTCTCTTCAGGTACTGGATCGCGTCCGGCGCGCCCCGCAACTGCTTGCGATAATAGTCGGCCGCGACCTGCATGACGTCAACGAGCGCGCGCGCCGTGCCGGCATTAGCAGGCGGCGGATCAGTGCCGCTTCCCGGTCCGGGCGGGCTTCCACCGCCATAGGCACCCGGCGCGGGTTCGTGTGGAACGGTGAGTCCAACGGACTGCGCCAGCTCACCGACAGCCTCGGGAAACGTCAAGCCGGCATGCTCCATCAGGAAACCGATCGCGGTGCCATGCGCGCCACAGCCGAAGCAATGGTAGAACTGCTTGGTCGGACTGACGGTGAACGAGGGACTCTTTTCGTTATGGAACGGGCACAGCCCATTGAAGTTTGCCCCGCCCTTTTTCAACTGCACGTACCGCCCCACCACGTCGACGATATCGACGCGGTTTAGCAGGTCTTGCAGGAATGAATGCGGAATCACAGTCGCCCCGGCAAGGCTACTTTGCCGACAAGGCCGCCTTCACTTGTGCGGAAACCGCCGTCATGTCGGCACGGCCCGCGAGCCTGCCCTTGAGCAGCGCCATGACCTTGCCCATGTCCTGGGGACCGGCCGCGCCCGTTTGCGCAATCGCGTCCTGAACCTGCGCGACGACGTCGGCGTCGGACAGCTGGGCAGGCATGTACTGCTGCAGCACCACAAGCTCCGCCGATTCCTTCGCGACCAAATCCTCACGGCCGGCGGACTGAAACTGCGAAATCGAATCCTTGCGCTGCTTGATCAGCTTATCGACGACTGTCACGATCGCCGTGTCGTCCAGCGTCGTGCGCTCGTCCACCTCACGCTGCTTGAGCGCAGCCAGCAACAAGCGGATGGTCGCGAGCCGCTCGCTGTCACGGGCGCGCATCGCGGCCTTCATGTCATCATTGATACGATCTTTCAAGCTCATGCGTATTGCCGTCAACGGCCCAGATTTGCCTATGGAATTGTGACATACGGTAACCGACGTTTAACACAAAAACCCGCTTGGGACACAATCCACAAGCGGGTCTGCGCAGCAACGCGGTCCCATCAGCGCCTGCCACAGCAGCATCCCTGCACGCACACGCGGTGCAGGTTTGCGGGGTGACCGCGCCAACTCGACTGCCGCGTCGGCGCGATACTGGATCAGTAGAGCTTTTTCGGCAGCATCTGGCTGCGCAAACGCTTAAAATGGCGCTTGACCGCCGCTGCCTTTTTCCGCTTGCGCTCCGCGGTCGGCTTCTCGTAAAACTCGCGCGCACGCAACTCGGTCAACAACCCGTTCTTTTCGATCGTGCGTTTGAAGCGGCGCATCGCAACTTCAAAAGGCTCGTTCTCTTTAACGCGAATCGTCGTCATGTCCAGTCAAGGTATGAAAAAGGGACACATCCCACCAACACACACCAAAGGTGTGAAAGTATAGCAGATGTGCGTGCACGCAATGCCGAACTTCAGCGCTCGGCTAACGTTGCACAACAGCGGCGGAGGCAGCCCGACCCGCCGCGACACCAGATGACCACGCCCACTGGAAATTGTACCCACCCAGCCATCCGGTCACGTCCACCGCCTCGCCAATGAAGTACAGGCCCGGCATCCGCTTGCTCATCATCGTGGTCGACGATAGTTCACGGGTATCGACGCCACCGCGCGTGACCTCGGCCTTGCGAAAGCCTTCGGTGCCATCCGGCGTCAATGTCCATTGCTGGAGCCCGCTGGCCAGTCGATGCAGCGCCTTGTCGGCAATATCGGCCAGCCGCGCCTGAGGCGGGAGGCGGTGCTGGATCGCCCAGCACTGCGCCAGCCGCGCCGGCATCCATTCAGCGAGCTGGTTCGCCAATTGCCGACGCGACGCGGCTTTTGCGTTAAGCAGTGCAGTGGCCACCTCAAACGACGGCAATAGGTCGATCGACACAGCATGCCCCGGGTTCCAATAGCTGGAGATCTGCAAAATACCGGGGCCGGACAGTCCGCGATGCGTAAACAGCAAGTCCTCGACGAACTCGGCACGCCGCTTGTCGCCGCCTGTTGATACGCGTGCCATCATCGATATTCCGGCCAGCGCCGCATACGGCGCCCAGTGTGCGGCGGCGAAGGTCAGTGGCACCAGCGCCGGACGCGGCTCGACAAGCTTATGACCAAAGCGTTTGGCGAGCCTGTACGCGAAGTCGCTCGCCCCAATCTTCGGGATCGACAGCCCACCCGTTGCCACCACGAGCGCCCGCGCGTGCAGCGCGCTGGCATGCGTGCTCAACACGAACCCCATCGTATCGACGGCCACGTCCGCAACCGGCAATGGATGGCGCCACGTGACGCCGCCGGTGCTGCATTCGCGCTTGAGCACATCAATAATCGTCTCGCTTGAATCGTCGCAAAAAAGTTGCCCCTTGTGCTTTTCATGCCACCGAACACGATGGGTGCGCAACAGTGCCAGAAAATCCTGCGGTGTATAGCGGGCGAGCGCGGAGCGGCAAAACGACGGGTTCTCGGACAAGTAGCGGGTCCAGTCCGCCTGCAGGTTTGTGAAATTGCACCGCCCGCCGCCGGAAATCCGGATTTTCTCGGCAACGCGCGGTGCGTGGTCGATCAGCACGACACGCCGCCCAAGCTGGCCGGCCACAGCCGCACACATCATGCCGGCGGCGCCGGCGCCAATCACGGCGATATCGAAGTGTTCCATGGCGCGCATTCTACCGGCTTGCCAGCCACGTCGGTGGTCGCACTGCTATACTAATTGATTGCGTTGCGGGCGTCGCGCGCCGTGCCGGCCATCTGGCAAGCCAGTGGCGCAAATGGGGCCGCATCCGGCTCGATCACCCTTTTGTCCGATTCTCATGCTCGTCCTCGGTATCGAAAGCTCATGTGATGAAACCGGGCTCGCGCTGTACGACAGCCGGCGCGGGCTGCTAGCACACGCACTGCATTCGCAAATCGCCATGCACCGCGACTATGGCGGCGTGGTGCCAGAACTCGCATCACGTGACCATATCCGGCGCGCGCTGCCGCTGCTCGAGCAGGTGTTGCAGCAGGCCGAGGTGGCGCGCACCTCAATCGATGCGATTGCATTTACGCAGGGGCCGGGGCTCGCCGGGGCGCTGCTCGTTGGAGCCAGCATCGCGAATGCGTTAGGGCTGGCGCTTAGCAAGCCGGTCATCGGCATTCACCATCTCGAGGGGCACTTGCTGTCGCCGTTACTCGCGCAAACGCCACCGCCGTTTCCATTCGTGGCGCTGCTGGTCTCCGGCGGCCATACGCAGCTGATGCGGGTGGCCGAGGTCGGCGACTACCAGACGCTCGGCGAAACACTGGACGATGCAGCGGGTGAAGCGTTCGACAAGACCGCAAAATTGCTCGGACTGAACTACCCTGGGGGACCGGAAGTTTCGCGGCTGGCCGAGTTCGGCACGCCTGGCGCCGTCGAATTGCCCCGCCCAATGCTGCATTCGGGCGACCTGGACTTCAGCTTCAGTGGATTGAAGACAGCGGTTCTCACGCACCTGAGCCGAATCGGCTCGAACGTTTGCGAGCAGGCAAAAGCCGATTTGGCACGCGGCTTTGTTGATGCCGCGGTCGAAGTACTGGTCGCGAAGGCAGTTGCCGCCCTCAAGCGCACAGGCATGAAGCGGCTCGTCGTGGCCGGCGGGGTTGGCGCGAACCGCCAGTTGCGCGAAGCGCTGTGTGCCGCTGCCGCCAAGCGCGGCTTCGATGTGTACTATCCCGACCTTGCACTATGCACCGATAACGGCGCGATGATTGCGCTCGCGGGAGCACTACGCCTGCAACGCAATCCCGCGGCAGCCAATACGTTGTATGCGTTCACTGTCAAGCCGCGCTGGGATTTGAGTGCCATCAACGACCCGGGACAACAATCAGCGTAGCAACTGAACTCGGCCACCGCCGGTGTCACACCGCGGCAGCCACCGGCATAACCTTGAATCACCTTTAATAACGACCGGTGCAGTGTCCGCCGTAGACGCGTGAACCTTCGTCCAGCGATGTGCGACGCATTCGTGGCGCATGCGCGCCAACGACGCGACGCACCCCGTACCCGGGACCGCCCGGCACCAATGTCGGGCAAGCGGGCTAGTCCGAGCACCGCTTGTCGTGCTCGATTAGCGCGTACGCACTGTGATTATGGATCGATTCAAAATTCTCGGCTTCGAGCACATAGGCGACGATCCGCGGATCGGCATTGAGCCGCTGCGCGACATCGCGCACCAAGTCCTCGACGAACTTCGGGTTATCGTACGCCCGCTCAGTGACAAACTTCTCGTCGGGACGCTTCAACAGCCCCCACAACTCACACGATGCCTCTTCCTCGGCCATCCGCACCAGGTCTTCAACCGGCACGTCGTCGACTAATTCGGCGGAGATCGTCACATGTGAACGCTGATTGTGCGCGCCGTATTGAGAGATCTTTTTCGAACACGGGCACAGGCTAGTCACCGGCACCAATACCTTGGTAAACAGGCGTGTAGTACCGTCGCATGCGTCGGCGCTAAGCGTCACTTCATAGTCAAGCAGGCTTTGCACGCCGGATACAGGCGCCGTTTTCCGGATGAAATAGGGAAATGTGACTTCGATGCGACCCGCCGTGGCTTCGAGCTTCTCGAGCATGGTCGCCAGCATGGCGCGGAAATGAGCGATGTCCAGCGGCGTCTGCGCTTGGTCCAGCAGCGCGATGAAGCGCGACATGTGCGTGCCCTTCTGCTCGGCGGGAAGGAGCACGTTGAGATTCCAGGATCCCACCGTCGGTTGCGCATCGCCTTGCGCAGTCCTCACCGTCAGCGGATGGCGGACCGCTCTGATGCCGACCCGTTGGATTGGGATCTGCCGGGTATCTGGCGTGCTCTGCACATCAGGCATCACAAAAGCGGGATTCATCTGGTTCATTGGCATTCCTTGACACTGGCGCACGCCTCGGTTCACGGCGGCGTCGGAGCGCCAGCACGGGCGGCCCGACCAGACGGCCCGTGCCGCTCGCGCAGATTCTAAATGAGAAACAGCAACGGCCGTTGCGGGCGAGGCTTATGCGACGAGCTTGGTCGTTTTCGCATTGCCATCGTGCTTTTGCCGTTCCACAGTTGACAGGCGCTCGCGGATCGCGCTGGCAATTCCCGCCGCATCCAAACCGCATGCGGCAAGCAGCTTCGTCGGATCGCCATGATCGATGAAACGGTCGGGAAGCCCTAATTGTAATACCGGTCGGGTTATCCCCGCCGCCTGTAGGGACTCGATGCACGCCGAGCCGGCACCGCCCATCACGCAACCTTCCTCGACAGTTACCAGCAACTCGTGCGTGTCGGCGAGCTGCCGCACGAGCGCCTCGTCCAGCGGCTTCACGAAGCGCATGTTCG
>NZ_JAHKSP010000017.1:0-13170 GCF_021733735.1 Mycetohabitans sp. B2 | reverse complement strand
GCAAGGTACCGGTTCAGTGCGCCAACCGGCGGCGAAATCGACATGTCGTTGTCGTTCAGGATCACCAGCAACGGGATGTCCTCACACACACCGGCGTTGTTCAGCGCCTCGAATGCCTCGCCGGCGGTCATCGCCCCATCGCCGATCACGGCGATCGCATACCGATCTTCGCCCTTGAGTTGGCTGGCAATGGCCATGCCCAGCGCCGCCGAGATTGACGTGCTCGAATGGGCAGTGCCAAATGTGTCGTACTCCGATTCGCAACGGCGCGGAAAGCCTGAGATGCCGCCAAGTTGGCGCAACGTGCTCATCTGGTCCCGCCGTCCGGTCAGGATCTTGTGCGGATAGGTCTGGTGGCCGACGTCCCAAACGATCCGGTCCGCCGGCGTATCGAACACGTAATGCAGCGCAATCGTCAGCTCGACCGTGCCGAGGTTCGATGACAGGTGGCCGCCTGTCTGCGATACGCTGTCGAGCACGAAGGCACGCAGCTCATCGGCCAGTGGCTGCAACTGCCGGCGTTCTAGGCGCCGCAAAGCGGCGGGGTCATCGATGGTTTTCAGCAAGTCGTACATCGTCGTTCCATTCCAGACAATCCTGCGGCGCACGCGCCGACGCTCCTGGCCAATGTGTCCTCGCGCTGCACGTCACCGGCCGCCAGGCGAGCCGCCGCTGCGATCGCGGGCGCCACGCCCGCCGCCGGCGCGTCAACTCAATTCATGCGCTCCACCACTAGGTCAGCGATTTGCGCAAGCCGCAGCCCACGCTCGCCCAGCGGCGCGAGCGCCGCATGCGCGTCGCGTCGCAGCTGTGCCGCAAGCTCCCGCGACGCCTGCAGCCCGATGATCGACACGTAGGTCGGTTTGTCGTTGGCCGCATCCTTACCAGCTGTCTTGCCAAGCGTGGCCGAGTCGGCCGTCACGTCTAGGATGTCATCGACCACCTGGAACGCCAGGCCCACCGCCTTCGCATACGCATCGAGCCCGGCCTCGATGTCGGCCGACAGCCCGTCACCGCACAGCGCTCCCATCTTGACCGCCGCGCGCAGCAGCGCGCCGGTCTTCATCCGATGCATCGTCTCCAACTGCGTCCGCGACAATCGCGTGCCCACGCTCGCCAGGTCGATCGCCTGCCCGCCCGCCATACCGAGCGAGCCGCTCGCGCAAGCGAGTTCGCGCATCAACGCGGCCTGCCGGTGCGCCTCAAGCGCGTCCGAGGCAAGCGCGATGAACGCCTGCGATTGCAGCGCGTCGCCGACGAGCAACCCTGTCGCCTCATCGTACTGCACGTGCACCGTCGGCTTGCCACGACGCATGTCATCGTCGTCCATCGACGGCAAATCGTCGTGAACCAGTGAGTACACGTGAATCAACTCAAGCGCGCAGGCCGCCGCGTCGAGGCGCTGGCCAGGCGCGCCCAGCGCCTGGCCAGCTGCGTGGCACAACATCGGGCGCACACGCTTGCCGCCGCCCAGCACCGCATAGCGCATCGCCTGATGCAGCCGCATCGGCTCGACGTCCGCCGGCGGCAGCACCGCCGAGAGTGCCACCTCGGTTCGCGTCAGCACGTCACGTACCCATTCGTCAAACGCCGTGGCGCTCATGCACATTCTCCGTCGTCAATCGCTGGATCGATGGGCTTGAGCGTCTCGCCATCGAGTACACGAACCTGTTGCTCGACTTTCTCAAGTTGCTGTTGGCAATATGCAACAAGGGCTGCACCGCGACGATATGCCGCAAGCGACGCTTCGAGGCTCAACGCGCCCCCTTCCATTCGCTCGACCAGGGATTCGAGTTCGCCAAGCGCTGTTTCGTAATTGTCCGGCAATGGGACATCTGCCCCGTCAGGGGCTTGGGAAGCGGTGTTGGGCATCATGCACATGTGTTCTGGCAAGTCGCCTATTTTACGGCAAACGCCGTCTGACCGGCAGCGAATGCGACCTTGGCGTGCTGCGCGCCGCCTACACCGAGCCGAAAAATATACTCCGATGACCGGATTCGCGTCATAAATGCGATCCGGATCAAAGATTTAGATACCCCCATTTGCCCGGATTGAGTATAATTCTTGGTTCCCCTAAATCGATTTTTCGATGGTTGGGTTGTTCACTGCTTTCACGTCTGCACGGGAGTGGGAATGTCCAATCTGAGCAATGCTCTGCAGCTTAAGTCTATTCACAGCCAGCTGCCTGTTTCAGCTTATTTCGACGAAGCGCTCCTCGCACGCGAGCTCGACGTCCTGTTCAAACGCGGTCCACGCTACATCGGCCATGAGTTGATGGTGCCGGAAGCGGGGGACTATTTCGCGCTGCCTGCAGAGAATGAGGGCCGCATACTGGTGCGCAATCCACACGGTCGTATCGAACTGCTATCGAACGTATGCCGGCACCGGCAGGCCGTTATGCTCAACGGTCGCGGGCATGTCGAGAACATCGTCTGCCCGCTGCACCGCTGGACATACGATCTAAGCGGCGAGTTGCTCGGCGCGCCACACTTTCCGGATAATCCGTGCCTGAACTTGGGTGCTACGCCACTGCAGTCCTGGCACGGCATGCTGTTCGAGCACAACGGCCGGGACATCGCACGCGATCTCGCGCGCCTGGGTCCGGCGAGCCACTTCGACTTTTCCGGGTACCTGTACGACCACACCGAAATCCACGAGTGCAACTACAACTGGAAGACGTTCATCGAGGTCTATCTCGAAGACTATCACGTCGTCCCGTTCCATCCTGGACTCGGTAGTTTCGTCTCGTGCGATGATCTGCGATGGGAATTTGGCGACTGGTACAGCGTGCAGACAGTCGGTGTACACAGCGCACTCGCGAATCCAGGTTCGCCGACATACCGCAAGTGGCACGACCAGTTGCTGAAGTTCCGCAACGGCGCGCCACCGGATTTCGGTGCGATCTGGATGGTGTACTACCCGAACGTGATGATCGAATGGTATCCGCACGTGCTCATCGTGTCGTATCTGATCCCGCGCGGCGTGCAACGCACGACAAACATCGTCGAATTCTACTATCCAGAGGAAGTGGCGTTGTTCGAGCGCGAGATGGTCGAAGCCGAGCGCGCGGCCTATCTGGAGACCGCCGTCGAGGACGACGAGATCGCCGAGCGAATGGATGCCGGACGCCGCGCGCTGCTCGCCCGCGGCGAATCCCAGGTGGGCCCATACCAAAGCCCGATGGAAGACGGCATGCAGCATTTCCACGAGTTCCTGCGCCGCGAGCTCGGCACGATTTGACACGTGCCTGCGATCAGTCGAAAGCCGGGTTAGGGTCCTAATGCTGTTCAGTTAAGGTCCCGAGTCAGGTACTGAAGGTATAGCGAAAAGATCTGGACTTGACGGCCCGAGTGCCACTGCGCCCGGGCCGTTTTTCGTTGGGAAGCTGCTTGAGCCGTTCACGCATGCGCACTATCTGATCGCCGGGCTCGCCGCTGAGCGCCTCCCAACGCGTATTACGGCCCACTCGCTCATGCGTGGCCGAGGATGAGCCGAAATGCTTGCGGTTGAGCGCACTGTCGGTCGTGCGCAGCGTGGTGCCGTCCATCGCGAACAGCCAGAGCCCTTTGAAGAGATATTGCGCTTGATCCTGGGCAACCCAGTTCCTAGCCGATTCACGAAAAAACCACGCCAGGGGCGCCGCCCCCGTGCGCTGCCGCGCCTGGGCGATGGCGCGCTTGCTGACAAATGACATATCAGCGCAGGTAGCGCCAGTTCCAGCCCGTCAACAATCTCGCTGATTGACGGGTGCCGGTACAACGCCAGCGCGACCACCCGCCCTCCCCCCTGCTGGGCCGGCAAACGACGGCGGCGAACGCTGGCACTACCGCTGCTCTGGACTGCTCGCTCAATCCATTCGTAGGGCAGAGGCTGGCCCAGCCGGTTCCATTCAAACGGCGGCTGGGATTCGATAAGAGGGCGAAGGTCGTCGGCTAGCATGGCGACGAAAGTTAACATCGCCTCGCCTCATGTACAACGGGTTTGTAGCCACTCAAAAAAATGCCATTCAGTCGCTTAACTGAACGGCATTAAGGCTGGGGTCCGGCTTTTTTGTTTAGACTAGGGCTAGTTCGCCTAGGTCGATGTCATGACCGCCTCGCCAGGAGATTCGCCATGCCGCAGCATCGCTACACCACGCTGATTTCCGTCGGGAATCTGGCCACCCGGCTCGCCACACCCGGCGTGACCACGCTCATCTTCGACTGCCGTTTCGATCTGGCCGACACGTCGGCCGGCGCGGCCGCGTATGACGCTGCGCATATCCCGGGGGCACAGTACCTGGATATCGACCGCGACCTGTCCGGACCGAAGACCGGCACCAACGGGCGCCATCCATTGCCTGAACGCGACACGCTCGCCCGCCGGCTCGCGCAGCGGGGCTTGAGCCGCGGCCTACAGGTGGTCGTCTACGACGCGCAAAGCGGCATGTTCGCCGCACGGCTGTGGTGGCTGCTGCGCTGGTTAGGCCACGAGGAGGTGGCGTTGCTCGATGGCGGGCTGCAGGCGTGGCAGGCCGCCGGCCAGCCGTTGGACAACGCGATACCGGCCATCACCGCCGGCTCATTCACGCCATCACAGCCGTTGTCGATCAGTATCGACGTCCATGGCGTGCAGCAACAGATGCGCACGGCCGCGTGCCGGATGCTCGATGCCCGGGCGCCGGACCGCTATCGTGGCGAGAACGAGACGATCGACCCGGTCGCCGGCCACATCCCAGGCGCCCGTCATCGCTTCTTCAAAGACAACCTCGCCGCCGACGGCCGTTTCAAGCCCGCCCACACGTTGCGCGACGAAATGTGTGCAGTGCTCGGTGATACCGCACCGGAGCGCACGATTCTGTACTGCGGCTCCGGCGTCACCGCATGCCACAATGCGCTCGCGATGGAAATTGCCGGATTGCACGGCGCAGCACTGTACGCCGGGTCCTGGAGCGAATGGGTGGCGGACCCGGCCAGGCCTGTTACCACCGGCGCGCAGCCCTGACTGGCCAACGGCTCAGTGCAGTTTGACCCGCGGCCGCGTGGTGCGCCGCAGCCCGTGCGCGAGCGTGTCGAGTAGCATCCGGCCATAGCCATGCAATGCGGCGATATGCATCCGATACAGCAATTGATACATGAATCGTGCAAAGAGCCCCTCGACGAATAGGCTCTTGCCGATCAGGCCGCCCATTAGATTGCCAATCGCATTGTGGCCTAGCGAAACGAGAGAGCCTAAGTCGCGATACGTATAGGTGGGCAACGCGCGCCCGTCCAGCCGCGCGCGCAATGCATTGAACAAGAAATTCGCTTGCTGGTGCGCCGCCTGGGCGCGGGGCGGCACCGTCCGCTTGGCCTCGGGCCACGGGCAGGCGGCGCAATCGCCAAGCGCAAAAATGTCGTCGTCGCTCGTGGTTTGCAACGTCGAGCGCACGACCAGTTGCCACAGTTTGTTGACGGCCAGCCCGTCGAGTAGCGCGAGCACTGGCGGCGCCTTGATGCCGGCCGCCCACACGGTCAAATCGGCGCGCAACACGTTTCCGCTACCCGTGACAACCTCGCCGACGCGCACTTCTGATACCGCTTCACCGGTGATCACCGAGACGTTGAGCCGGCGCAGCAGCGCCGCCGTCGCAGCTGAAACGCGTTCCGGCAACGCCGGCAGGATCCGTGGACCGGCCTCGATCAATACGATTCCGATGTCGGTGACAGGATGGAGTTTGTGCAAGCCATACGCGGCCAGTACGTGCGCCGTGTTGCGCAGTTCCGCCGATAACTCGACGCCGGTCGCCCCACCACCAACGATCGCGATCTGGATTCGCGGGCCGCCCGTGCCGCCGTGGGTCGGGCCAGCCGCGCCGTCATAGGCCGAATCAGCCGTGCCGCCGTGGGCCAGGCTGGCAGCACTGCTGGGCAGCGGCCCCTGCCCCCGGGTTTGCGGGTGCGGCGCGGCGCTCCTCGGTGCACCATCGGCCGCCACGTCCGCGCTGGACAGCGGCCGCTGCGCGCGCATGCAGGCGGCGATCAGGCGACGCCGAAAGCGCTCAGCCTGCGCGACCGTATCGAGCGCGATCGCATGTTGCGCGGCGCCGGTTACGCCAAAGAAATGCGTGGTACTGCCAATCGCGATCACCAGCGTGTCGTAGGCGAGCGTGCGCTCGGGCAGCAGTTCGATGCCCTCCTCGTCGCGCACCGCGCTCACGCGAATTGTCTTGGCGACGCGACTCAACCCGAGCAACTCGCCCTGCTGGAATTCGAAACCGTGCCAGCGCGCCTGCGCCGCATATTCGATTTGGTGCGTGAACGGATCCATGCTGCCGGCCGCCACCTCGTGTAACAGCGGCTTCCAGATGTGCGTCGGGTAGCGATCCACGAGTACCACGCTGACACGCTGCGGCGCGCGCCGCGACCCGAACCGATCGCCGAGCCGCGTGGCAAGTTCCAATCCGCCGGCGCCGCCGCCGACCACAATGATCCGATGCATCCCGATCTCCCCTCGTTAACCGTCACCCGCGTTCCGCTGTCAACGCCGGACCACCCGGCGTCAATGCGCTTCCTCCCAGTTGGCGCCCGTGCCCAATTCGGCGACTAGCGGCACCTTGAGCTGGGCGACCGAACACATCAGTTCGGGCACCTTGGCGCGGATGATCTCCAATTCATCGTCGGGCACCTCCAGCACCAGTTCGTCGTGAACCTGCATGATCAATCGCGACTTCACGCGCGCGCGCTCGATCCAATCCTGCACGGTGATCATCGACAGCTTGATCAAATCGGCCGCGGTCCCTTGCATCGGCGCGTTAATCGCGGCGCGCTCGGCGGCCTGACGGCGCGGACCATTGCCGCCGTTGATCTCCGGCAGCCACAGCCGGCGACCAAACACGGTCTGGACGAAACCGCACGACTTCGCCTCCATCCGCGTCTCGTCCATATACCGCGCGACCCCCGGGTAACGAGCAAAATAGCGGTCAATATAGAGTTTGGCCGCGTCGCGCGCAATGCCCAGATTCGATGCAAGGCCAAACGCGCTCATCCCATAGATCAAGCCGAAATTGATGACTTTTGCGATGCGCCGCTGCTCGCTCGTGACCTCCTGCCGCGTCACGCCAAAGATTTCCGACGCGGTCGCGCGGTGCACATCTTCGCCGTGCTCGAAGGCTGCCATCAGCGACGCGTCGCCCGAGATGTGCGCCATGATGCGCAGCTCGATCTGCGAGTAGTCGGCCGAGACGATGCTGCTGCCCGGCGGCGCGATGAACGCTTCGCGGATGCGCCGCCCTTCCGGCGTGCGAACCGGGATGTTCTGCAGATTCGGATCATTAGACGCAAGCCGCCCGGTCACGGCCACCGCCTGGGCATAGTTGGTATGCACGCGGCCGGTGTCCGGGTTGATCATCTTCGGCAGCTTGTCCGTATAGGTCGACTTAAGCTTGGTCAACGCACGGTAGTCGAGCAACACCTTCGGCAGCGGATAGTCCTCGGCAAGCTTCTGCAATACGTCCTCGTCGGTGGACGGCGCGCCTGACGGGGTCTTCTTGACCACCGGCAACTGCAACTGCTGGAAGAAGATCTCGCCGATCTGCTTCGGCGAATTTAAATTGAACTCGCCGCCAGCTAGTGCGTACGCCTCGGCCTGCAACTCCAGCATCCGGATGCCAAGCTCGTTGCTCTGCGCAACGAGCCGGTCCTTATCGATCAGCACGCCGTTGCGCTCGATGATCTGCAGCACGCGCGCCGTCGGCAGCTCGATTGATCGATAAACGTAATCTAACCCTTTCTCGACCTGGATCTGCGGATACAGCACTTGATGCAACCGCAACGTGATGTCGGCATCCTCGGCGGAATATTCGGTGGCCACGTCCACCGAGACCTCGTCGAAGCCGATTTGCGCCGCGCCCTTGCCGGCGACGTCCTCGTACTTGATCGTCTTTACGCCGAGGTGCCGCGTCGCAAGATTGTCCATGTCGTGCGGACGGTGTGATTCGAGCACATACGATTCGAGCAGCGTGTCATGCTCAATGCCGGCCAGCGTGATGCCATGATTCGCCAAGACCTGTGCATCATACTTTAGATGCTGGCCCACCTTCTTGTGCGCGGGGCTCTCCAGCCACGGCTTGAGCCGCGCGAGCACCTCGTCGCGCGGCAGTTGCACCGGCTGATCCGGCCCGCGGTGCGCGAGCGGGACATAGGCGGCGCGCCCGGGCTCAGTCGCAAACGATACGCCGACAATACGCGCGCGCATCGGGTCCAGCGACGTAGTCTCGGTGTCAAACGACGTGAGGGGCGCCGCCTCGATCACCGCCAGCCACCGCTCGAACTGCTCCCATGCGTTGACGGTTTCGTACTGCCGCTCGATGTCGGTTGCCGGCGCCGGCTCGACCGCGCCCGGGCCGAGCGCGACCCCACCGTCGGCCGTGGCCGTGAACGTGTCGGGCCCGGTTTCGCTGTCAAGCTCACGCAACCACGTCTTGAAGCCGTGCCGCAAATAAATGTCGCGCAATTCATCCTTGGCTTCTGCCCGTGCCTGCAGCGACGCGGCGATGGACTGCACTTGCGGGGACAGGTCGCATTCGGTATGCACGGTGACGAGTCGGCGCGCGGTGGGCAGGAACGCGAGCGCACGACGCAGGTTGTCGCCGACCGCGCCCTTGATATCGTTCGCGTGCTCGATGATGCCGTCCAGCGTCTGATACTGCGCAAGCCATTTGAGCGCGGTCTTCGGTCCGCACTTGTCCACGCCCGGCACGTTGTCGACGGTATCGCCGATCAACGTCAGATAGTCGACGATACGCTCGGGGGGCACGCCGAACTTCGCGATCACGCCGTCGCGATCGAGCCGCTCGTTGGTCATCGTATTGATTAGCGTGACGCGCTCGTTCACCAGTTGCGCGAGGTCCTTGTCGCCCGTGGACACCACCACGTTCATGCCGGCCTGTGCGGCGCGCACCGCCAGCGTGCCGATCACGTCGTCGGCCTCCACGCGCTCGATCATCAACAGCGGCCAGCCGAGCGCGCGCACCGCGACGTGGATCGGCTCGATCTGTCGGGCCAAGTCCTCGGGCATCGGCGGACGATGCGCCTTGTAGTCCGCATACCAATCATCGCGAAACGTCTTGCCCTTGGCATCGAACACGCACGCGCTATACTCTGCGGGAATGTCGCGACGCAATCGCCTCATCATGTTGATGAGACCGTACAGCGCACCGGTCGGGCCACCGTCCGGCCCGCGCAAATCCGGCATCGCATGGTAGGCCCGGTATAAATAGCTCGAACCATCGACCAATAGCAGGGTCTTGCCTTCGAGGTTTCGATTTTCAAGCATTATGACCAAGAGAAAAGTGATTCCGAGTCTGCGTTCACTCGCAGATCAAGAGCGCGCGACAGCCAAGAAGGCCCGCGCATCGTGGCAGATGTTCACGATTATGGCAGAGTTTATCGAGGCGACCGAGTACCTGTCGGAAATCCGCCCGGCCGTCAGCCTCTACGGCTCTGCCCGGCTCAAGCCGAACTCGCCGTACTACAAGCTCGCCACGCAGATTGCCCGCAAGCTGTCTGATGCCGGCTTTGCAGTGATCTCCGGCGGCGGCCCCGGCATCATGGAAGCCGCCAACAAAGGCGCGCACGCGGGCAAGGCGCCTTCGGTCGGGCTGAACATCGAGTTGCCGCATGAGCAAAGCGGCAACCCGTACCAGGACATCTCGCTGCGCTTCAGGCATTTCTTCACCCGCAAGGTTACGTTTGTGAAAAATTCCGACGCGGTGATCGTGATGCCAGGCGGCTTCGGCACGCTCGACGAGCTCGCGGAAGTGTTGACCCTGATCCAAACGAAAAAATCGCGCCATGTGCCGATCATCCTGGTCGGTTCCACGTTTTGGAAAGGTCTGCTGGACTGGTTCCGCGACTCGCTTGAGCCAATGGGACTGATCGGCCCGCACGACGTCGAGTTGATGCAGGTGATTGACGAGCCGGACCAGGTACTCGAGGCTGTGCTCGCGTTCTATGAGGAGCGGGCGCCGGCCGAGGGCGCTCAGCCCCCGGCTAAAAGTGACGAAGATCGAATGTTTTACCTGTAGGCCGTTACTGGAGCGTGACGTCAGCAAAGCTGCGCAGCTTGAAGATGCATTGCTTTTTACAATCAGTGAGTTACAGGAATTCCTCTAACTTGCTGCTCATTGCTTAAGCACCCTCAGACGCGGGTTTGAAGGGCGTTTTTGAATCAAGTTAGACACGAGGATGGACCAATTCGGCCGTACCGCACACGCGTAGCTCTGGAGTACGCTAAGCTTGCCTATTTCGCGCTGGTCGTCCGCTGCGACGGCGAAATTAGGGTCGTTCTCCTCGGTAAGGTGGGCAGGGTCGGCCGTTCAACTAGACTTTTTCGCCAGTCGTCCGAGAATCCGAATGTTGGCGCTGGTTTGGGTTCGGAAAAACTGTGAACGCCGCGACATTCGGCGCGAGGAATCAATTCGCCTCCCCGTTCGCATCCATCGCCCACCGACGCGCGTTCTTCAGGGCCTTCTTCCAATCGACTTGAGGTTATATCGTTTCCTCAGGGATGGCTTTTACGGGTCGCTCCGACTTGAGATGGCCGTGTGCAATTTACATCACGGCTGGTGCTTGCCGCAATCCACTGTCTCTGGTCTCACCGCGCACACGTAACTTTGAAGCGCGCGGAGCTTCTTTTCAAGCTGTGGACATTAAAGCCGCGTATCGGATGTTGAACTGCCTTAATACAGAGTGAAAGATGGAAAAAATCAAGACCCGGCCATGGGATTCGGCCGAGCATCTGAAGAAGATATCGCCGAATATTTTGAGGCATGCCTTCTAGAAGGCGGCGATGATCCGACATTCATTGTCCAAGCACTTGGCGTGATTGCCCGCGCGCGCGGTATGACACAAGTTGCCCGCGATGCGCGGCCTGACACGGGAGGGTCTGTATAAGGGCTTTGATGAGCCGATCGCCACAACCCACTCTGCGCGCCGCCTCCGTTAAGATGGCTCATGCCTGAGCCATGGCAAGTTCCACCATCGAACACTGTCTAGGATGCGTGCACGGGCCGCCTCAGAGAAACGATTGGCCTCCATAAATTCGATGACCTGAGCCTTGGCGAATAGCAATTTGCGATCGTTAATGGTCACGAACACAGAATATGTATCAAGCCCGGTGAGCAGACGCAATAACGCTGCTTCACCCCTGCCATTGATTAAAGCCAACCCTTGCGGCCATACTCGCTGCGACAGCGCCTCATCCAGATAACGAACACTAGACAGCAAGCCAAGCGCCGCCCCCTCACGCTGCGCCGCTGGCACACGCGCCAAATGGCGCTCGAGCAAGGCCAACTCCTGTGCATGTTGGTCAAGCGGCAACGCCTTGATTGCCGCCACAGGCAGACGGCGAAATGCGATTCCCCACTGCTCGTCTGGCAGCGATAAAGCTAAGTCGCGCATTTGCGCGTAGCGCACAGGCTGCTCCGTTTTAGGCAAGACCCATATGCTGTCCGCCAACGAGCCAACTGCCTTACCCTGATAAGAGGGGGGGAGGCGTAGAGCCTGTTCACACAAAAACGCATACTGTGCGGATTTACTTGGGTGTGCCCTATCCGAATGCAAATGCCCCAGTAGCCCGACCAAGACCGAAATCAGCTCCGCTTGCTGGGACACGTTCAGCGACGGCAGCCGCGCCAAGAGCGCCTGATAACGCTCGATGAACTCCGGTGAGCCGATGTTGAAATCGATCAACCCAATCGCCAGTGCCGGCCAGACATTGTCCTGCTCGGGCTCGCGCTGTGCCACTAAAGCGTGAGCGAAGTCAAATACTTCAAGGCGCTGAGACCAAGGCAAATAACGAAACATCAGCATCAGCGCCTTTTGTATTTGCAACCCATGCTTCGGAATGCGCTGCGCGGCTGCGAACAATCGCTTAAACGCCTCGCCTTGCTCGGCTTCCGGCAACGCTTGCAGACGCTGGCGCAACGCGTCAAGCGGCTCGACGTGCTGCACCGGATCGGCGAGCGTGCCATCCATCTCATTGAGCAGCTGGTTGACTGACGCGAGACTTACGGCTTGGTTGGCTCGCTGCCAGTAGCTGTAGACTAACCGCCTGGTTTGCATCGCATGATACGTACGACGATCGACTGCTGAAAAATTTCTCACGTCTTGAACGGGCACATAGTCACCGATTTGCTGAATCAGCTCGGACGGCAGGTCATGATATGTCGTGGGCCGGCTGGTCAATGGGTTCGCCAGCTCACCGCTTGCCGGTTTCAGTGTCGGCGGGGTGGCCGACGCGGCAGGCTGCGGACACGACTCCAATGCACAAACGTAGGCTGGGTAGTCGTTCAAAGCGGCATTTAGATCAAAATCCATTCACAAGCTCGGCAAAAAGTGAGACACACGCAGCGTAAAGCGCTGCTGCGCAGGCTTCCCCGTTCGCGAGATGGTTAAACGGGGTGGATTGAAGCGACCAAAAGTCTGACGCAACAAGCTAGCAACGCGAAACACTAACCGACTAACCGAAACAAACACACGTGTCAACTCGTGTTAAGGGCTCTGATGAGCCGATCGCCACAACCCACTCTGCGCGCCGCCTCCGTTAAGATGGCTCATGCCTGAGCCATGGCAAGTTCCACCATCGAACACTGTCTAGGATGCGTGCACGGGCCGCCTCAGAGAAACGATTGGCCTCCATAAATTCGATGACCTGAGCCTTGGCGAATAGCAATTTGCGATCGTTAATGGTCACGAACACAGAATATGTATCAAGCCCGGTGAGCAGACGCAATAACGCTGCTTCACCCCTGCCATTGATTAAAGCCAACCCTTGCGGCCATACTCGCTGCGACAGCGCCTCATCCAGATAACGAACACTAGACAGCAAGCCGAGCGCCGCCCCCTCACGCTGCGCCGCTGGCACACGCGCCAAATGGCGTTCGAACAAGGCCAATTCCTGTGCATGTTGATCAAGCGGCAACGCCTCAATTCCCGCCGTAGGCAAATGGCGCAATGCGATTCCCCACTGCTCGTCTGGCAACGATAAAGCTAAGTCGCGCATTTGCGCGTAGCGCACAGGCTGCTCCGTTTTAGGCAAGACCCATGTGCTGACCGCCAACGCGCCAACTGCCACACCCTGATAAGAGGCTGATCTTTACCCACATCTCGGCGTGGCGCGGCTTGTAAGCTGGCGCGCCCGATGTTAACT
>NZ_JAHKSP010000016.1:0-236679 GCF_021733735.1 Mycetohabitans sp. B2 | reverse complement strand
GTGGGCCGGCTGGTCAATGGGTTCGCCAGCTCACCGCTTGCCGGTTTCAGTGTCGGCGGGGCGGCCGACGCTGCAGGTTGCGGACACGACTCCAATGCACAAACGTAGGCTGGGTAGTCGCTCAAAGCGGCATTTAAATCAAAATCCATTCACAAGCTCGGCAAAAAATGAGACACACGCAGCGCAAAGCGCTGCTGCACAGCAGGCTAGCGAAAAGCGGGCAGATTAGCACAGCGATGAACAGCGAAAGCTAGGTTGCCGGCGGATAAAGTAACGTTAACTCAACAAGCGTGGCTGCTATATCGCACATTGACAATATAGGCAAGCTAACCTCAGAGAGGTGAAACGTTATGCCCAAACTTAAACCCGGAACAATTCTTCCCACCCCAGAGGAAGATGCAGCCATCACCGCTGCGGCTATATCTGGCCCCGATGCGATGCCGCTGACCGACGACGAGTGGAAAGCTGCTCGGCCATCTGCTCGCATCGGCCGCCCGAAGGCGGAAGTCACGAAAGAGCGCATTACTATTCGTTTGTCGCGTGACGTAGTGACACAATTCCGCGCAACCGGCGAAGGGTGGCAGACTCGCATTGATGCAGCCCTGCGACAGTTCATCTCCGAGCATCCGTTGTCTCGATAATGCTGTTCACTGACAACCGATAGTCCCGGACCACATCGCACATACGTAGCGCTGGAGCGCGCGAAGCTTGTCTATTTCGCGCTGGTCATCGGCTGCGACGGCAAAAACGCGTTGTGCTGGGATTGGGTCGCGCCCCGCAAATCCTTGCCCCGCTTGGGTGCTTTCGGCTTTGCGGAACGAAATCCGCCCTCTGCTGGATGCAAGAACCGCTTCTCTACAGGTTGAAAATTGGTGTCATTATTGATACCATCGCATCATGGCTTCTACAAAGAAAATCCTCGAACAGATGCGGCGTGAGCCGACGAGCGTGCGCTACTCTGACTTGCTGAAAGTCTGCGAAGAATTCTTTGGGAAGCCAAGGCAGTCCGGCACCAGTCATACTATATTCAAGACACCGTGGCCCGGTGATCCACGCGTCAACATTCAAGACGATAAAGGGAAGGCCAAGGCGTACCAAGTTCGTCAGGTGCTGATGGCAATTGACAAACTGATGGAGCAGTCCAAATGAGCATCGACCACTACACTTACCGCGTTACATGGTCGCCTGAAGACGGCGAGCACGTGGGATTGTGCGTAGAATTTCCTTCACTCTCGTGGCTTGCCGCCACCCCCGAAGAGGCGCTCACCGGGATTCGCCAAGCCGTTGCTGATGCTGTGGCTGATATGCAGGCTAACGGCGAGCGCATTCCCGAGCCCGTTGCCGATAGACATTTCAGCGGAGAGTTCCGAGTCCGTATTCCGCCGCAGCTACATCGTATGCTGGCGATGCAAGCCGCTGAGGAAGGTGTGAGTTTGAACCGGCTCGCTAGTGCGAAGCTAGCAGCGTCAGGGTAATCTATGTTACTTGGCAAGCTACGAGAATGACATACAGCTAAAATATTGATGACGCAGATGTCAATTGCATCCAGCCGTCTGCGGCCGCACCGCACACAAGTAGCGCTGAAGCGCGCGAAGCTTGTCTATTTCGCGCTGGTCGTCGGCCGCGACGGCGAAAAGGCGCTCTGCAACCGCTGCGTCGAGGTCTGCGTAGGCGGTGGCTCCATCGCCCACGCTGGCGGTGCTGGCAGCTCCGGACAGATTATCGCCACGGGCTGAACAGTTGCGGACGGCGACACGCAGCCGTTCAGTGCCAGCAGCAAGAGCAACACGATAACGACGACTGTCGGTTTCATGGGCTTGGCGTTCCTTCGTGAGTTGCGCATCCAGGGCTTCGATTCTCTTCGCTGCGGCTTGGCGGTTCTCCAATGCCTTGCGCTCAGCGGCGAGCGCGGCATCGGATATGGCTTTCAACTCCAGGGCGTGCCGCTCACGAACGGCAGCGGCTTCGGCATGGGCCTGCGCAAGCTGGGCGCAGTAGTAGAGCCCAAGTGCTGCGCCGGATAGCGCCGCGGCGAAGAACACGAGCACCCAAGAGGGTTTGATTTGCATGGTTAATATCCAGCGGTCCGGCCGCCAGCCAGCGGCACCCCTAGCCGCCGCACTATACGCTAATGGCGTATAAATATGAGGCATGGAATTCATCGAAAACCCAACACTCACACGCTTGCAAGCTGCTCTACTGACGGACGACGAATATACGGGCCTTCAAAATGTCTTGATGGAAAACCGCAACGGGGCAACATCATCAAAGGTGATGGTGGAATTCGCAAGCTGCGCTATGCGCTGCCAGGGCGCGGCAAGAGTGGTGGGGTGCGAGTGATTTACTACTGGCTCAGGGACGATCAACAGATTTATATGCTGTTGATCTACCCCAAGTCGAAAAAGGATAATCTCACTGATCGGGAAACCGCTGTGCTGCGCGAGTTTGTAAAGGAGCTGTGGTGATGGAACAAGCATTGTTCGATGACTTAGTGCAAAGTCTAAAAGAGACCAAGGCGATTGCTCACGGGCAAGCTCCGGCCTCCCGCCGGATCAAGATGACGACGCCTGACGTGAAGACGGTTCGCGAGCAGATCGGGCTGTCGCAAAACGAGTTTGCCCGCTTAATGCGCGTCAGCGTCAAGACGCTGCAAAATTGGGAGCAGCATCGCCGCAACCCGACCGGTCCCGCTGCCGCCTTGCTCAAAATCGTGTTGACAGCGCCCGACACCGTGCTCAAAGCGTTGCATGCTTGAGTAAAGTGTATGATTTTTTATAGAAAACGACGCTTTTGCTTCAACGGTTTTACTGAGCATCTGTGCCTTCGCCTCGCCTTGTCGGCATGTGACCCACGCATTTTTGAACGACCGCCTCCAGCGCCGACTGCCCTAGGATCCCTAAAGCAGAGGCGAAGCCCACGAGCGCGGTCGGGTGCAGATCGTTAAAAACCGTCAGTGCAGCACCGGCGCTAGCGGACAAAGCCGCACCAATGATCATACGGCCGAACACGAGACGCGCGCAGATGCGCTCGCCACCAACAAGCAGCTTACCGAGCCCGATTATCGCGCCGATAGTCAGTAGCTTTAACAGGTCTCTTTCATGTTCGTTCAAGTGCATCATTCTTTCCCGGTGCGCATCATGGTCGCCAGACGGTATGCGCGAGCGCCGACTTGCGTGGCCCACTTTGAGTCGAGCATTCCGTTGGCCGCCGCTTCATAATCACCGCGCTGCATCGCAGCCAGCGTGTTCGCAAACGTGAGCAGCTTGCGGCCCATGTTGAAAGCCATATTGATGATGACGCGCTGGCGTACCGCATCGAGACTTCGCCACCATGGCAGATGGCGATCGAGCCACATTATCGAACGCATCACATCGTTCTCCAGTAGTAAGTTGCATTCGACATCACTGATTCCGACATCCGTTAAGTTGCGTCCGACACCGATGGTGGTTTTGCCCACCGTGTCCAGGTAGGGTTTCAAACGCCGCCCTTCATCGCGGTTCAATTCCGACAGCAGCGTTGGCATATCGAATGTTTCGGTCATTTGCATTTTGATTCAAAGTTTTAAACATAAGGATTCGGTGGGGGTAGGTTTGTGGGAAAGCATGTGCAAAGAAGACTTCGATTGGCAACAGACGCTGAAGCACCTCCATTGGGGATCCTATCTTGCGAGCACCTGAAGATTCAGGACTGACAGTTCAGTAAGAAGTCGCGCCTACAAGGTGCGGATATACAAGCAACAACTATGAAAAAACGCAGTTTCTTGTCGGCCCTTGCCCTGACACCGCTCCTGGCTATGTGTGCGGTAAAGTGCAAAACATCTCACTTTCGGCAACGGAAAATCACTGAACCAGAAATTAAACCTGATGGGTTTGCCCACACATTTGAGTTCGGCAACGACGGCATAACGTTTTTGCTCGATGGTCGACCATTTCAAGTTCGTAGTGGTGAAATGCATCCTAGCCGTATTCCGGCCGAGTACTGGCGACATCGCATCCAGATGGCGAAAGCGATGGGCATGAATACCATTGCGATCTACATCATGTGGAACTACCATGAAACCACGCCAGGTAAGTTCGATTTCGGCACTGAAAATCGAGATATAGTTGCCTTCGTGCGTCTATGCCAGGAAGAAGGGATGTGGGTGCTTCTCCGGCCCGGTCCTTACATTTGTGGAGAGTGGGAACTGGGAGGGCTGCCTTCCTATTTACTACGCTACGACGACATCAAGCTACGCGTCAGCTCGGTTCAAGATAAACGCTACATGGATGCATGCCGGCGGTATATCAATGAACTTGCGCCGCTTGTCAAGCCGCTGTTATTGCCAAACGGTGGACCCGTTCTCATGATCCAGATAGAAAACGAGTACGCCAGCTACGGTAGGGATCGCTCCTATCTCGAAGAGCTTCGGCAAATGTGGATCGATGCAGGAATTACAGGCCCTTTTTTTACCGATGATGGCGTAAAACAATTGTGTGAAAATCGCACGATACTCGAAGGTACGGCGATTGCCCTAAGTGGACCGAAGGCTCGAGACTTTGCACGTATTCGTGAGGAATTTCCCGGTTCAATGGTCATGGGTGGTGAAATTTATCCCGGATTTTTTACCCACTGGGGCGATGATAAATTCCAAGGCAGCGATTCTGATATATCACGTCAATTGGCCGACTTCATGCGGTATGGCCTCTCTTTCAGTCTCTACGTTATCCACGGCGGCACGAATTTTGGATTCACGGCAGGCGCGAATATCGATCCGGAAACTGGCGACTATCAACCTGATATCACGAGTTATGACTATTTCGCCCCGATCAACGAACAAGGCCAAGTAACTGACAGTTACCGTCGCTATCGGACACTGATTCAAAGCTATTTGAGCCAGCCTCTCCCTGAAATTCCTGCTGCACTACCGACAATAGTGCGCTACGGAAGTGGTGCACTAATGCCGTATCTGTTCACTTCGATATGGGATAACCTGCCCGAACCGATCAAATCTGCACCCGACGCCGCGCCGCTTCCGATCGAACATCACGGACAGGCGTCCGGCTTTGTGCTGTACCGCAAGCCTGACATAGGCGGAATCGGTGGCGCGTTGACGCTACGCAAGGTTCACGACTACGCAACCATATTTGCCGATGGCATATATCTGGGCGGTATATCCCGCACGAAAATACAGCCCCACCTCTCTGAAGGGCTACGGGTCGTGCCGAACGGTGAGCGAATACAGGTCGCGCCGGGTGGAGCGGTGCTCGACGTTCTCGTTGAGGCCATGGGACGGGTCAACTATGGCGACGACCTCATTGATCGCAAGGGAATCACCGAAGCCGCGCTACTCGATTCGAATGAGCTTCGGGGATGGAAAACTTATCCCATTCCAATGGATTCGGCATATCTCGCATCACTGCGGCAGGGTTGCACCGACCCTAACCGTCCGGGTCTTTTCTTCAAAGCTACATTCACGCTAGATGAGATCGGTGACACGTTCTTCGATATGCGTCACTGGGTTAAGGGCATCGTATGGGTGAACGGGCGGAATCTTGGACGGTACTGGAACATAGGGCCACAGCTGCGTCTTTTCTGCCCGGCTTCATGGCTCAAAAAGGGCTGCAACGAAATGACGATTTTTGACTTGCACCAAATAGTATCCGCACCTATCGAGCTGCACAAGACGCTCATTTAAGCCAAGCTTTGCTGCTTCCTTTCGAAGAGAAATAGTTTATGGATCTTTCCTTGAATGTAAAAATTGATTGCTTTGGGTATTGGCAATCTCGTTCGCGATTTTTTGATTGTCGGGCTCTTCAGGCCAAACAAGATTTTGAGGAAAGTTGGGGGAATCGAAAACGTTGACCAATGTCACTTGGTATTGCGCCCATGCTTTAAAAAGCGCTTCGTCTAAATCACTTAGCATGCCAGCAGCAAGTGCGTCCGCCTCACCCAAGTTCGCTGCACGTGCTTTCGCCATCCTTATGTGAAATTCAGCCATTACCGCATCATGTTGTTTTCTTGCGGTGATGGCCGGGTCAATCTTCCAATCGCCATTTTCCAAGTCTTCTGGCTTTACACCTGCGACAAAAATTTCTGCTTCTTCTCCACTGTCGATTCTGTACAGCTTCCGACCACGATAATCGGGTAACAAAGTCCATTTTCCGTCTTTCCAAAATGGCCAAGTAAATGGCGTACGTTCCGGCGGCTGTTCCGTTGTACAAAATTCTGGAATTAACCAGCGCCCTTCACGTACTGGATCGGAATCGGCTAGAAAGCTGCTCAAATATTGCCCAGTCACTTTATCGTATTGATGGATCATCATATAAAGCCTCTTCAATATACCCTAATCATTGCAAGAATGAAAATATTTCTTGGACGAGCTTCATTTTCTCCATCGCCATTAATGGTGATGGTGTGGTTTTGCCCGCCGTATCCAGGTAAGGTTTCAGGCGTCGCCCTTCGTCACGGCTCAATTCCGACAGAAACGTCGGCATATTGAATATCTTGGTCATATGCGCTCGAGTTCGAGGCGATAAACAAAAAAACCCGGCACAGGGCCGGGTTTGCAAAAAAGATTGTGCTGAACAGGTTAATCTTCGCTACATCTGTATTCATTGCTGTAGGCTTTGAGCGCCTACCTCATTGTCAGTGGCGACAACAACAATATTTTAAAAACAAAAAGCAAGCAGGCGCACCATAGCTGTTGATAGACTTAGCAATTAACATTCCTTGGCTTGACAATCGCAAGAATATTTTTACCAAATAAACGCCTCGTAAATAAATCCAACACGAGGCTAACAGGAAATATTATTTTATCAAATAAGACCAACGAAAAATGACTCGGCTCACCCGATTTATTTCCAATGAACTTAAAAGCGACTGCCATCATGAAACCAAGCGCATCTCGATAGCTGATTTCCTCGACTTCAAAGCCAGCTTTCTCTAAACTGGCTTTCAACATTGGTATCGTGTACCGGCGATAATGTCCAACTTTATCGTCCATGCTTGTCCAAATTATATTGAATGCTGGAACAAAAATAGCCACACGACCATCTGGAGTAAGCTTTCTCTTGATTTTTGAAAGTGCAGCAACGTCATCTTTGATATGTTCAAGAACATTTGAGGTATAAACCATATCAAACTGCCCTTCTACATCATCAATACATTCGTAAGCGTTGAATTTCCTAGCGCGCAAAGTTTCCCGCTGTTGCAGATCAGGTTCTACCGCCACAGGCTTTATACCAGTTTTTTCCCAAAAAATAGCACTTAAGGTCCCTACGCCCGCACCAAAATCGAGCACCGACTGTTTATAAAATTTATTTTTACGAAAACACCGCACAAATTGCTTGACAATCCAATTATTATAGTTTTTTAAATTTTCCTCGTTAGCAATTAGTAGATCTGCACCAGTATAAGCAATGCTTTTACTTTGATTACTATTCATGAATATTACTAAACTCCGTTTGGTATGCTCATCTGAGCTGGCTAAGCAACAAACCGTTGATCAGCCTGCACATCCCGCCACAAAAACAAAGATACCCTGTTTTTCCAAGTCTGGAAAGTAGCGCAATTTTGTTCAACATAGCATGAGCTGGAATGCAGTACTGAAATGGCCGTTACCGATTGGCTGATAGCGTTTGGCAGTCTAGCTAGCAAAGCGGCTCCTAGATCAAATGCCCCGATATTCGATAAAGCACAGTGCGTAATATGGCAGCCTGTCCTCGTGTGCAACGTCACCATCCGCGTCGCTAATTGCAACATTGACATTGGCGCTGTGAATTAATGCCCGGCAACAATGACGCGGCCCATCACCAGCCGTGGCCTGACCCGCTCGCCATCGGCAAGCAGCTTATCCAGCCCCAGTATTGCACCGATGAAGGCCAACGCCAGTAGATTTTTTTCGTGTTCATCGAGTTGCATCAACTTGCTCCGGTGCGCATCATGCTCGCCAGACGTTGTGCGCGAGCGCCCACTTGCGTGGCCCACTTCGAGGCAAGCATGCCGTTGGCCGCCGCTTCATAATCACCGCGCTGCATCGCAGCCAGCGTGTTCGCAAACGTGAGCAGCTTGCGGCCCATGTTGAAAGCCATATTGATGATGACGCGCTGGCGTACCGCATCGAGACTGCGCCACCACGGCAGGTGGCGATCGAGCCACATTATCGAACGCATCACATCATTTTCCAGTAGTAGACTGCATTCACCTTCACTGATTCCGACATCTGTTAAATTACGTCCGACACCAATGGTGGTTTTGCCCGCCGTATCCAAGTAGGGTTTCAAACGCCGCCCTTCGTCTCGACTCAGTACCGACAAAAGGGTTGACATATTGAATGTTTTGGTCATAGGCGTTCCAGTTTGAGACTGGTGAACGAAAAAATCCGGCGTAGGGCCGAGTTCATAGAAAAGATTGTGCTGGAAAGGTTTGAGGCCTTATGATTGTATGGTCGCAAGTACGTTCTTTTCTCCCGGCGGCATGTGTTTAACAAAAAGATGAAGCTTATGAAACATCAAATTCACGGTCCCTATTTGACCGGCTATATGTATCAGATACTTGATTACTTTAAGAAAAACGTATCTCCGTCAAGAGTTCTCGACATTCCTGCTGGATTGGGCAACTTCGCACAAGCGCTGGAGCAGTTGGGTCATACCATCGTGAAAGTCGATTTCCGTAAAAAAAATGGATTTGTCAATGCAAACATGGAGGCACCTTTACCGTTCAAGGACGGCGAATTTGATGTAGTAACGTGTCTGGAGGGAATTGAGCATGTCATTAACCCTGTTGGACTCGCCCAAGAGTTGGTACGCGTGACGGCCCCAGGAGGCACTATTATTATTTCCACGCCCAATATCACGAACCTACATTCTCGACTTCAGTTCCTGTTCACTGGGACTTTCTTCCAGTTCGATGCCAACAGCATGCGCCAAACCAATGGGACGCCGATCGATCGTGGGCACGTCAATCCGTTTACGCCACTTCACCTCATTTACATATTCGGCTCCCAAGGTTGCAGCTTAAAGGAGATACGCGTTGACCGGGCAAAGCGAAAAGTACTGTTTCCACTTTATCTTATCCTAAAACCATTTTCTTATTTGTGGACGCGGAAAGTTGTCAAGGGAACGCCCCAGGAAACATACCCAGGAGTAAAGTCCGTGCATAGTTTGTTAACGAGATTTAAGTTAATGTTCGGTCGATCTCAAATACTTTTCTTTAAGAAAAACTAAAATTTTTGGACTGACAAGCCGTTTTTAGCATCAAATACCCCGGTACTCCACAAAGCACAGTGCATAATATGGTGGCCGATTTTCATGTGCGACGCCACCACCCGCGTCGCTAATTGCGACATTGGCATTGGCGTTGTGTATGCTAATGCCCGTGTGTGATGCATTGAGCCAAATTCCGGTGTGGGCGGTACCCGTATGCGCCCCTTGATTGGCGTAGAAGCACCATGTACTGCTACCACTTTGTGGGGCCCTATGTTCAGCTCTATCGTACAAATGGGAATGCCCGGGGTCATTCACATGGTGATTATGGCTTGGGTCGTGCACACCGTGGCCGTGTCCATGATCAATTACCCCGTGACTGTGCACAGGCATATTCTCAACGGAAAGCGTCACTGTGTCCGATCCGCCCGTATCACCGGGCTCATATTGTCCGCCTGCCCCCACGATAAACTTATCACGTAAATCTGCTGTACCGTGCGAGCCATCGCACAGGTACCAACCAGCCCCCCACATAGTCGGGATGTCCTCGGCTACGCCATGCCACATTCGAATTTCGCCAATTTTATATTGATGCAAAGAAGCTGAAATGGCTCGCGCGACACTTAGCGGCGTCATGATCGTGCTGTTGTCGGTGCCAGCGACCGCTTGTTCCTGCGAAGCGATGGCCGATATGACTGAGGCCCATTTTGTCGCGTCGCTCGGCTCGGTCGTGTTGTTATCTACAAGTGATTCGTACACGTCCCATGGGGCTGTTTCGCTTGCCCTGTACCTCACGCGCGCGCGACGGGCATAGGGATAGGCCGTACCGCCATTGTCCTGCGCTGTGATCCACTCCGGCGTGCCAAAAACCTGATACTGCTGCACCGCCTTAGTGATGTCGTGCAAGATGGCATTGTGCTTGTTGCGCTCAATCGGCTTGGCTAATGGATCAATCGCTTGGTCACGTTGGTAGTCGTAGCCATAACCCTGCTCATAACTAACATCGCCGGTAGTCTGGATATCGTTTGGTACTGTTTCGCGGTCACCCGCCACAGCAAACGGTTTGACAAAAAATTTTTGTTGCATGCGTTACTCCGCAAAAGTCCCGTGTTCAAAATTCTTGTTGTACTCACCGAAGCCAAACGACGGTCGGGTGACAACAATCCGGCGCACGCCGACGCCTGCCGGGCGCGGCAGCAAATCATAGGTGTCGAGCACGAAGGTCAACCCGGGATTGGGTTGAAAGGTGAAGACATAAACGACATAAGTCATGTCATTCGGGTCAAGCACATAGACCTGCCCCTGATCGCCCAGGAGCATCTTCATAAACTGGTTGATCTCGGGAATCGTGCCACGTGAGACGAGCTGGAAATAGCGCAACCGCAGCACCGTGCGCTTCTGTTCGACGGTGAGACCCACTGTCGAGGAGGACTTGCAGCCGAAACTCCCACGCCCGAAACTCCGGTTGGACACATCGAATCCAAAAACAGGCGTTCCTGGCTGGGTTGGATCCACAGTGACAGCAAGCGGTACGCCGAGAATGGCCGACCAGACCGACAGCCCAAAATCGTTGGCGGTACGTAGGTCAAATACATCGTGGATCCAATTCTCCCAAAACGCGGTGTGATTCTGGCTGTACCATGCTTGCTTGCACTCCAGCAGCCCGCGCAGATTGTCCGCGTCGTTGTACTGCCAGAGCAACGCTTGTAGCAAATCAACTGAGAAATCGAATGCCTGGACTCTCATTGACTTACCACCAGCAAATTACATGTACAAAGGTCGATGCCGCGATTAGGAATGCGATGAACCAGATAGACCCATAGCGGGATGGTTTCAGCTCGTCCGAGATCATTTCCAGCTCTCTTAAGAATGTCGTACACTTCTTCACAAGCTCTCCTCGTTGCCCTTTACAACGGGTTGATGCAAGAAAGCCCCGACCGCTGCCAGCGGTTCGGGGCTTTCGCCTTTCTCAATGCTGCTTGGCGTGGCTACACAACGATGACCTGAATGCCTGACGGCGTAATCGCTGCCTTCTCCCAAATCCCAAGAGAAATTTCAGTCGTCACATAATTGATCGGCAAGAGATGGGAGACCTCCAGCCGCTGCACGTAGAGGCCCGGTACATAGCGATTAACGGCTGCGGCCAGTTCAAACGGTGACACGCTAGTGCCAACCGTAAAGCCCGTCTCGCCTTCAATGCGTTTTTCCGAGTAGGCAAGAATAGCGTCACGCACGGCGATTTGCGGATCGGCAACTGACGAGGCCGCGCGTACCGTGACGCGCGCAAGGAAATCGCGCCGTATCGGACGATCGAACCGAACGCGGTATGATTGGCCCGAAGCCGGGTCAACTGCATTGACTTGCACCGTACCATTCCAGCCTGCGCCAGCGCTTTTGTTCTTCAACAGCGCTTGTGCAATATCGGCGTCTGTCCCGCCATCGATGCACACCCAAATCGAGTGTGGCTTCATGACTACGCCATCGATGACTTGCGCAACGCTCTCGGTATTCTCGCGAAATTGCAGGCTTTGCACCCCTTCCGTTGCGTAGAGTGCGGAGGTGATTGCTTCACAGAGAGAGACGCCTTGCAGCGCGAGCGTCTGTTTGCGCAGCCTGCGCAGACTGGCATCGGATTGCCGACCTCGCCCAAGCTTTGCGTTTTCGGGGTTATGGACAGTTTCCCATCCCAGGACACTATCGACAATGTGTCGCAACGTGCCGGCGGGCGCAGCAACGGGGCCGTACTCCACGGCGCGAAAACCAACCTTCGCCCGTCCATCCCGCGCCAGCACAACCGTTTCCGTTGTCTCGAATAGCTCGCCCGCCTCGGTGCGTGCACGCAACCCTTGGCGGATCACCGTATTCGGGATGCCGGTCACCTCGACGTCGGCGATGCTCGAACGCTGGGCTTTCGCCCGTTCGAGTCCAGTCAACGCGCAGAGCGCATCTAGAAATACGCCGCCCGCTTCGTTCGGGTTGATCTGATTGGCGAGCGCCGCATTGTTACGAATCACACTGCTGCGGCCCAGCGCATCAGCCGTAATCAGCACACCCTGAGGCGTTTCATCCGCCACCGATAGATCGTCGCCCAATACGCCACGCCATTCATTGCGGACCGTATCGAGCACCCCTGCTGTGTCTGGCACGATCACACCCGTGCGCGTCAGATAGTCGTAGGTGTCAGTCATGGTCGTTCGTCAGGTCAGCAGGTCCAAAAACAGTCTGGATGGTCACGCTGTAGCGCAGCGCGTTGTCCACGATTGCAACCTCGAAGGCCGTAACGTCAACGACGCCGCCTACCGCGCGCAGCGTCTGGCGCGCGTAGGCTTCAAACTGCACCAGATTCGTGTCGTGCCACACTAAATCTCGCGTGGGCATTCCGCGGTCCAGTGCGAACACCATTTCACCCAGTTGGGCTTGCATCGCGTGCTGGCAGTCCTGCTTGACCGCCTCGATGTCGCGCGCGAGGGCGAGGCTGCCGTCAGCGTTGATGAACAGGTCATTGCGTTGATTCGTTGCAAGGCTTTTCAAACCGGGCCTCCACTGATATCGCTGCCGCATTGAACGCCGTCATGTCGGTGTGTTTCAGCCGGTGTTTCGCCGAACGTCACGCCGCCGCGTCCGGTCACGCGCCCTTCGGCCGTCAGATTGCCCGTACAGTGCACATTCGCTGCCTCAAGTTCGACCATCGGCGCAGTCAGCTTAAGCTTGTCCGGCCAGAGTGCGACGCGTACCAAGCCATCCGCGCTTTGCAGGACTGCGTTCGCTTCATCTTCGTCGGCCAGCGTGTAGCCGCGCATCACATCCGGGATGAACAGGCCGTCAGCGAACGAATGCAGGCGCTGCGTATTGGGTCCGGCTTCGGAGCCGGATTGAAGATATAGCGAGATATCGCGGTCGCTGGCCTTGATCCAACCAGCGTCGCCGGGTTTGAACGGAAACGACATCACAAAGCCGCCGCCGCCCAGTGCTAGTACGGGCACACAGGCCAATGGCGGCCGAGATAATGTCCGGTTCTCGGTGGTCAGCATCATGATCTGCGGTTGCACTGTTGCTACATTGCGGTTGCGGTCGTAGCCGACAATCTTTGCGGGCAGCATGTCATCGACGCCTTGGATCAGCTTCTTAAACACTTCGCGCAGCGTGCCCGCTAATCCCCCTGTGTTCGCCGGATCATGACTTGGGATGGTGTAGTCACTCATCAGTGGGTATCTGCACGTTTGGCCTCCGCGATCCAGTAGAACGGGGTGTCGCGGTTGGCGAGTTCGAAATGCAGCTTGAAGATGACGTAACTGCCGCTCGTGGCTGGATTCAACTTGCTGTCGATGGTTAATGCGCCGCCCAGGCGGGTCGTGGTATCAAACAGATACTTGACCTTGACGCCCTGCTCGGTGATTTCAGGGATGCCGATCATGCCGGTGGACTCGCTCAGCACACGTGCCTCGCCGCTCAGCGCCACGTTGTAGTTTTTCACGACCAGTGTGTTGTCATCGACATAGGCGTTCACGCCCCCGGCTTCGCCGAGCCGGTCTACCTGTTTCAGCGCGCCGCCGGCAAACGCATAGTTCGCGATGTTCTTGTCTGTCGCCTCGAAGCGCAGCGTGAGTCCGAGATCGCCCGCTATCTGTTTAGCGATGGCCGATAGGGATGCGGTGCCAGCCTGGCTGCGCGCAAGGATGTTGCCCTTCTGAAATTGCCCAGTCGATGACTTGAACGTCAGCGTGATGTCTGGCGGCTGAGATGGCAGGCAGCTGGAAATGTCTCCGACAAACACGCGCGATGCGCCAGTGGAGCGTCGGCCTACGTCCAGCACAATGCGCTTGGGTGTATGATTCAAGTTGAACGGGCTAGTTTCCGTCAACAGGTATTCGCGGTCCGCTTTGGACAGATTCGAAACACGGATCTCGGCTTCATTTTGCAAGGCGTTTGCGAACTTGGAGCCGGTCGCGCTAATCGCCAGATCGTCATATGTCTTCAGTTCGCCGTTAATTTCGATGCCCACACGCACGATGCGTGGATCGAGTTTATCCATTGGCTTCACTGGCGAACCTGCGCAAGCTCGGCACCGCTGAGGTACACAAGCTGATGCGTGCTGTTGAACTTTGTGTAGTCGGGATATTCCTCATCCTCCGTCAGAAACACGAAGTTGCCAGCGCTGTCTTCTAGATACCGGAACGGCAGCACAGGCGTACCAGCAGCACACCGAATCCCTTGCACAAGCATCTCGCCGTCACGGGCAATCGTCGCAGCTATCATCCCAGATAGGGCCTGGACTGTGATTTCGTAGCGGCGTGAGTCGAGCCGAATCGACAGCGATTGATTAGGGATCGCATCGAGCGGAATTTGAATCATGGCGATTACATCAAACGAAGACTGCTTTAAACGAAGATGTCGTGAAGCGTGGACGCTTTCCTTTTCGCAGGTTTTCCAGATTGCTCGCCACGCTGCACGGTGGATGCGTGTGTCTTGTCCTTGACTTTCCGGACGGACAGTTTTTCGTATCGTGCCGTGACGACCCGCACTTCCTTAAGCTTCAGCGTGAGCACGAGGGTGCCGAGGGCATCAGGCTCTTCCTCATGCGGCATTTCTGCGATCAGCATGTTGGCGTAGCTGCCCGCCTTCGTCTGCACCGTCAGCGTGTCACCCTTTCGAAACATTTCACGGATTTGCCGATAAGTGTCCCGATATGTTGCCCCGGCCAGCATCATCTTCAACTCGATCTCAACCGGCAAGATGATCCGGTGGTCGGTCATGGTTGCGCCCGATTCAATCGGATGCTCCATTGCTTTTGACGCTTCCTTGACCGTCGCCTTTATCGGCCGCGCGTCGCCAAAAAGCTGCTGAAAGCCTGCATCGAACACGCCGACGACATCGACGGCGGCGGTCGGAATGAATCCAGTAATCACGCTGCCACTCCGTCATCAAAATGGTTCAATGTCGTACTCAGCTCCTGCCCCAAACCACGGCTGAGGGCCTGAGTGACCGCATCGCCGTCCGTGGCCTGGGTATGGATCGTGATGGGTCCCGTCTGCACATTCATGCTCTTGCTTACACTGCGGTTTGCATGCGTAATACTGGCTGAGGTCTGTGCCGCCAGCGGCGTTGAAGTGGCGGCCAGCGCCTGTTTGCCAGCGATGACGCCAGCATGATCTGCGGCCGCTACGCCCTTGGGTGCTGCTCCACCTTGCGATGGCACGGCGTCCCCAAGGCCGAGAAAAGATTTTACCTGCCCCAGCGCGCCACTCATGATCTTCAAGCCGCGTGAGGCAAAGCCGATGACGGTTTCGATCGCTGCGGCAATCCCGTTCCACGTGGCTTTGACGGTGTGGCCGACCTGATCAAATACATCGCCGATCAAGGTCATAACCGGCTTAAGCGCGGGTATTTTGTTCAACAGCTTGTCGAACGCGGCACGCACATTCGCCGAAAAGCGCTCAAATGCTTTCTCAGGCTCGTCAATCAGATCGGTCATGAAGGTCAGTCCAGCCCTCACCAGATCAAACAGAAACGAAAACACATCCGCAACCCCATGCACGATTTCGCCAATAATTGGCCAGCGTTTCGCCATCTCGCCGATCAGCGAGTCGTTGCCATCGAGAAACGCCATCACATCCTCGTAGGCCAGCGCGAACAGCGCACCGACCGCTGTAATAGCCGCGCCGATCAGTAGATAGGGCGCGACTAGCGCGAGTGTCGCGGTGGCAGCACTCAAGACAGCAGGCACGTACAGCGCCGTCAGTACCATCGCCAGTCCGATGAAGGAGCCTTTTACTAGGTCGCAATGGTCTGCCAGGTAGGCCGTGAGCGCTTCGAACTTCTTCAGCAACCACGTCAAAGCGGGCAGCACTGTGGTCGAGAGATTCGTGAACATGTACTGAAATACCTGTCCGAGATCACTTAAGGCGATCCTGGCCTTGCCGAGTTGCTCGGTGTATTGCTTTACCGCTTCAGCATCGGTCTTGTTGACAACGCCAAGCTCTCTTTGCCGCTTGATTTGTTCTTCGAGCGCTTGCCGCCCTTTCTGCAACAGAGCGATGGTGGCGTCGTCCAGCCCCATCTTTCTGCCTAATGCGGCGGATTCCGTTTTGTTTAAACGCTCAAACGACTGGGCGAGATCCAGCAGCAGTTGTGGCGTGGCCTTGACGTTGCCGTTCAGATCGCGAAACCGCACGCCGAGCCGTTGTAGCAATGGGCCAATGTCACCTTTGCCAGTCTTAGCCAGTTCAGTGACCTTTTCATTCAGACCGGTAAGTGTCTTTCGGAATGCCTCGCCACTGCCGCCGCAGCGCTCGGCCGCTTCACTCCATGCGTGCAATGTCTCGACCTCGACACGCAGTGCCTCGGAACTCTGACTGAGCGCGTCGGCGCCGGCCACAGTGCGCGCCACGCCGGATACCAGTGCGCCCAACGACAAAGCACCAGCAATCGCACCGGTGGCCGCCCCGATTAGCGACTTGAACGACTTGCCAAGTTGGGTGGCCGCCATATCCGCACCCTTGATCTTTTTCTCAAGCTGTTCGGTCGCCTTTTCGGCTTCTTGTGCCCCTTGCTTGACTTCCTGTGCATCTGAATCGAACAGAATATAGAACGTCTCAAGAATGCTCATTTCGATGTCCGTCTGGCATGCTCAGCAGCCAGCCATTCGTTGTAGCGGGGAATAGCGATGCTCTCCCAAAGGATGAAAGCATCCTCCAGCGTGTAGACCGTCCTCAATTCCTGGAGCGTGGCACGTCCTTCAGAAAGGATCGCTCCAACAAGTGCGTCAACGTTTTGGAAATCCACGCTATCGCCTTGCCCTCGACATTGCCTAAGAAAGTCGAGACCTTTCCGCTTGAGAAAAAAGACGTGTTGTAGTCCATCATGTGGAACTCGATTTTCATCAACGTCTCATAGTCCGGCACATGATTGTCAACCAGTGCGGCAGTCGATAATCGCAATTCGCCGTTGTCAAGCGGCACCGCTACGAAGCCCATGATTTTTAACATGAGCGCCTCGTTGGTCTTGTAATCGCCGAGTTTCGGCACCGCACTGATCGGGTATTGCGAAACGATCTCGCGACCTGCAATGGCGGGAAATTTCGACAGGATGTAGGGGCGATCCTCGCCCGCCATCGTTCTGATCAATATTTCCTTGGGCTCAAGCAATAGACTCATGATGTCCCCGTCCGGTTCTCAAAAGCAAAGATGTACGGCTTGCTTTTCATCCGCCCTGCGCTGGCCACACTGCTGGCAGGCATGCCGTCAGTGATGACCCCCTTGGTCAGCGTGAGTATGCGGGCGTCCGGGTAGATCGCTGCCATCGTGATTTCGTCTTTTGCACTCTGTTTGCCACGTCCGACCCGGTTTGCTTCAAGCAAAATCGACATGTTCTTGTCATCGTCACTTCCTGGAATCAGGTTCAACGTCACTGTGATTGGGTTGGCTTTGGACCAGACGATCAAATCGCCATTGAGCCCCATCGCCTTGTCATTCACTTGAATGCTCGGAATGTCGAACGGATCGCCATCGTCGGCGAACTGCGTGACCGTAAAACCGGCGGGAAACGTTTTAGATGCACATACCTGCACCACAAGGCCGAAGCCTGAGATGTTTTCCATCGTTACTCCTGGTCTGGATCAAATCAAGACGTGGCTTCCGTCCACTTTTCGGATGGCATCGTCTTTGCTGTAGATGAGGGTGTAGACGGCCTTATATTCGGTGCGTCCGTCTGGCGTCACACTGGATTGGATTACGCAGTCGAGCCAGTAACCGATGGTCTGGACCTGCCGCCACGCATCGGCTTCACCCGTCATATTGGTGATATACAGCTGCTGCGTATTGTTCAGCTCCTTGCCGACGCTGATCGTGCCGTTGAGTAATGCCTGATTGACCACGCTTTGCAGCGTCGCGATCAGTTGACCACGTCCTTGCACGTTGGCCGATACCTTCGCCAGCGACATCAGCAGTTCCATAATGGCGCTGCCGGCCGCATCCTTAAGCCATTGTTCGTTAGCGTAGACATTCATGTCTGTCGGCGCGGTGGCACCCCCCATCAGCACGCCGCGCTGATAGAAGTCGAGCACTTGTCCAGCCGTTTGCGTGCGGCCGTAGTAGTTCACGCGCAACGTATCCAACCGATCCGATTCAGGCGTCGTCGTCACACTGGGCGTAAGCGCCGCTTGCTGGAACATGTAGTTTTGCACCGAGTTACGACGGCTGTAATCGGTGGCGGCCAGGATCATCATCGGAAGTTGCTCGGGGTATTCGCCGCTTGCGCCGATGAGCGTTAGACCGGTCCCCGCGTAACCTTTGAGCGCTTCATAGTAGGCTGCCGCATCGGCGGATAACACGCGCGTATGGAACTGGTACATCACATTCTGCGCCGCGTTCCACTTCGCTGCTTCTTCTGTCTCGGCTGTGGAAAGCGCCCGCAAGAACGTGAACGAGCCGAAATTGTTGGATAGCTCGGTTGAAGCGGCCAGCACATCACTGATCGTTTCGGCGGCTGCGCCATCGGCGTAGATCGCGCGATCATCCCAACCCAGGATAGTATGGATCGTGCCGGACAGGACAGCGACCTTTACATTGGCACACGTACTGGTGGTTGTGAAATGGAAGCCGTTTTTCCGCGCGTCGAACGTGACCATTGCGCCCTCCCAAAGAGGGCCCTCACCTGCGGCACGAATGGCTGCTTGTAAAACCGATGCCACGTCGGCAAAACTGAGGGCTTCCGCGAACGACAACGGCGATACGGAGTGGATATCTGCGCCAAGCTGTATTGTCAGCTCGCCAGCCGTCACGGCTTGGAATCGAGACAATGGCGCAGTCACTGCCGCCCCAAAGATCATCGGCGCGACGGCGGCATCCACCCAGCGCGCGAAGCTGATTTTCTGCGCGCGCGTAATGTTTTTTGAGATCCAGCCGAAATAGAAAGACGCGCGGGCGTATTCCTCCGAGGCCGTGCCAAAGTAACGCCCAACATCATCGAGGTTATCGAACTCGACCACCGCTTTCGGTGGCAGCAGCGCATTTGTCGTAAAAAAACGCCCGATTAAATCGCGCCGGCGCACACCGGCCGCTGCGCCGACGCCCGATGTCACGTCAACGTACTTGGGAAATCGAATAGCCATCAGTGGCTCCTAGATGCGATGAATGTTTTGCTCGAACGCGTCAACCGATGGAACTCGGCTGGTAAGCGTGCGCAGATGGGTGAGGATAAAATCGAATGACGAGCTGGCTTCGAAGCAATCCCGGTCATCAGCAAAATAAGTGTGGCGAATGTCTTGCACGCGATAGAGGCCGACTTGATGCGACTGCAACGTGTGGCGCGCAGCATCGCTTTGCAGGATGCACGCGATCAGGTTCAGCAGATCGGATGCCGTCAGCCAATCAGGCTGCTCAGGCTTTTGCGGTGCAAGTACGTTCACTTGGAGCGCAGTGTGCATCCACACCGACTCGGTATGGACGAACTGCCCGGCTTCGCGATCCCAGACGCTTTTGCGCTGCGGAAAACCGTACCGGTAATCGCCGATTTTGTTCAAAAACACCACCGGGCCACTTGGTGTGCCTTGTTGCGTCGGCTGGTACTGCTGCTTGATGGCAATGTCGGCAATGCCATTCGCGCGCAGCCCGTCACGAATCAACGGCAGCAGAATGCGGAACAGTTCGTTGTCTGTCATATCTGTACGCAAAGCGCGCCGTCCCAGCCGTCGATGTTGAACCAATCGGCATCCGACAGCAGTTGATAGCGCTGACCGGCAAACTCGATTTGATCGCTCGATCGGTTGCGTGCTACATCCTGTAACTGCGCACACGCATACAGACGGATGTAGCGCTTCTGAAAATCAAGGCCAAGGTATTGGTATAGGTTCCGGTCTACAGCTTGCACGCTGCCATACAGCGGCACAGGCGGCGCATACCTGTTTACATCAAGGCCCACATCGTTGGTCTCGCGCCCCAAAAATCGGTAATACTCGACACGTTGCTTGCCAATCACGGACAACGCAAAACCGAGCAGGTTAGAGCCTGGCATCACGATTTGTCCTCCACGATATGTGTAAGCGTATTCAAGAGCACACCGGAATCGACCAGCGGCTTAGCCGCAGTTAACGAGACGACGCGGCCTTGCTTCTTGCCACGAAATCTTGCCGTGATGGTGGCGACCTTCAGCGGGGGCGTACGGATTCTTGAGATGGCGCAGCGAATATCGCCAGCTGCTTTGGCCGACACTTTCTCCGTAACTGCGGCTGGCGTGTCCGTGCCACGAAACACCGCCGTATAGCCCTGTTGTGCCAGCTTTACCCATTGCGCTCGTTGTGCCTGAGCCGTTGGGCGCATCGTCGCGCGCATCGGAATGCCTTTCTCGGGCACGCCATACTCATGGATGGCGGCTATATAGGCGACTGGTGTGCCATCCTGATATTTGGAGGATTCAAACCAGCCAACCTTGCCGATATGGCCGCCGATATCCTGCAACGCTTGATGCAGACGTGCACCGCCGGGGCCGGGCTTGCGTATTACCTTGGCCATTAAATTAACTTAGGAAATAGGACCGCCCAATCCAGGCGGCCTAGGCATCAGGGATAGATGCCGTACACGCGACGAAATGCCGATCCTTCCGGCAGCCCGCTAATATAAAAGCCACCCACGGCAGCAGCCGACAGCAACGCGAGGAGCTGCTGCCCATAGGGGGTGAGCGACAGCCACCATTGCCATTGTGACTTGACAGGCGGTGGGGTAAGGGTGACTTGCACCTTGTCCACGGTTGCGGTGGACACCATGCCCGGCGTTTGACCGCCTTTCACTATGTCCGCCAGCGCAAGGAGATGGGCCGTCATCAGATTCAGCGCACGGACTCGGTCATCGCCTTGCAGGTGCCCATGATCCTCTGGACTCACATAGCACGTCGCCGCCGCCCAGGTTGCCGAAAGCGCGGTGTCGGGATACGCGGTTTTGCTCTCGAATGCAGCGAAGGCGGCGCGAAACGCGCTGACATCCCACTGGATGGACGCACTCACGATCATCCGCTCCGCGTCTTAGGGCGCTTTTTCTCCGCAAAGTCTTGCGGTACCAGCGGTGACGCTTGGTCGCGACCGGTCATATCCGCGGCAACCTTCTCTGGATCGGTTTTGGATCGCTCGACGTGGATAAAGCCACGTTTGACATGCCGCTGAAAGGCTTCGTCCTTTTCAAGCAGCGCCAAATCCTCGTCCGTCACCTGCGTTACTACACCACGAGGTGTAATTAAGTTTTTGTTGGCGACGCCCGCACCGCCTTTGATCACGATCGCACGCGTACGAATCGGCAAGTCGTTTCCACTGTTGATCCACACGCCATAGGCGGTATCGCATGTTGCGGTCGAGTACACGTAATGCATGATTGCTCTCCGTTAAAGTCCAGTGCGACGCACGACAGCATACGGCCGCTTGCACATTACGCCAGCCGTCGCATTGGAATAGTCCTCTTCGTAGCCTTTTGCGAGCTGCTGAACCCCCAGCACGCGGAATTTCGCCGGCACGACTTGTACAAAGGTTTGACCGCCGTCGGTCGATTGATCGCTGACGCTTTCGGCGTACAGATATGCGACATTGTCGCCCGCATGAGCTGCATCAAATTCCGGGCAAGACACCACGCGCATCGTCGGATAGGTCTTAGTCAGCCAGTCCTGCACAGACACGCTAAAAATCGAAGTCACTGTCAAATAATCGATGACCGACGTGCCAAGAACAAGCGTCAGTTGTTCTCTTTTCGGGTCGATCACGCCACGCGTCTGGTTGCGCAGATCGGCCACCATCGTGCGAATGTCTGCTGTAATTTCGAGAAAGGTCTTAGACGCCCATTGGGTCGAATTGGCCCCACCCATTGGCAGGGTGACATACGCGGGCAGGCTGGGGTCGTTCAAAAGTCCATAAGTGCGATTGTTTCCATCGTTGTAGCCGTAAAATCCGACGCGATTGCGGTTGATCTCCAGCGCCAGCGTTGCCGCTTCGCGTTTGCCTTCGGCACTATTCACTTTCATCCGCGAAGCGCGTGCTTCTTCGAGCGTGCCAACGCGCATGCCTTCTTCAAAACGCACCACTGTGCGCCGCTCGAAGTTGACGTTCCATGACGACAGCGGCACGTTCGTGTAATCCCCATATGGCACGGATGTACCGGTAAGCTCCATGACGCCCTGCACGACTTCCTCATCTTCCCATGCGCCCGCTGTCGTGATGCCCACGCATTCATCGATCGTGCGCGCCGCCGTGGTAATCGCCACAAATCCAGGCAGCCAGTTTTGTAGGAACTGCTCGGGCGTGGTAATCGTCGGTGTAGTTAAACCGGGTACCAGCGCTGCGTCCATCGCCGCCATCATGCGGTGCACGGTTGCAGCGTCCATGCCAATACCGATACGGGACAGATCCTGATAGCCAGCGACGCTCGACAGCTTGAGCGGCCGTACTGCACGTGGACCGATATACGAATGTTCTTTGCTTTGCATACTCAGTGCCTCAGTTGGTCAGTGTGATCACGGCCAATCCCGCCCCCGTCGATAGGTAGCGCGAAACAAGCGCGTTGGGTACTTCAACGCTGCCGCTGGGTACCTCGCTATCTTCTTCGATGGTGGACAGTGCACCCGTCGTGGTGTCGTAGATAACCACATAGCCCACATCGGCGGCAGCAGGCAGGCTCACCACGATTTCGCCCATCGTGAGCAGTTCACCGATGCTTTGGTTGGGTAATTCCATCGTTGGCGTGAGCGTACCGGCTGCTGCGCCATACGAGGCATAGTGTTTGGGGTGGACGAGGATGCCCACAAATTGCCCGGTCCCGCCAACTTGCGCCACGCCGTCGCCCGCGAGCGTATAGGCATGGCCAATCACGTTGGGCTTCGAGGACACCAAGGTCCACGGCGCGGCGCGCACCGGGCCATCGGTAAAAAGTTCGCCCGGCACCCCGAAGGCCATGTCGGCGCGAACAGTGGTTTGGAAAGCCATGCTGTCAGACTCCTTGTAAATATTGGTCGAGTTCGCTCGAGGTCGGATGCTTTGCATCCGTACCTTGCCCCGGTTTGGGGGCCTCGCGACCGTGTAAATATCCGTCGAGCGCGGCTATCTCCTGCCCCTTGGCGCAAGCGATACCGAGTTTTGAGACACCGTAGCGCGCCACTTCGACCAGCGTCTTGTCGGCGTGATCAAACGTGCCGATGTGAGCGGACAAGCGGCTGGCCAGCGCATCGCGTTTGCTGATCTCGCTCATGATTCCTTTGGCGGCACTGCGCTCCAGCTGAGCCACGCGCGCGCGTAGCGCCGTGACCTCGGCGGCGTCAACGCTCGCTACCGTCTTGCGCGGCTTTTGCGACTGGGTTTGAGCGGCGGTGTAAGCCTTGCGTAATCCGGCAATGGCGCTGTCCATGCTCGCGCGCATCGCTTTCGGCGCAGTCTTGGATGCAGTGCGAAGCGCCTTAATTGCCGCGTCCATGGCTTGCGCGGTTTCTTGCTCGTCTTCTGTCTCTTTATCGCCCTTCGCCGCCGGGGAATCATCGTCTTCATCTTCGGCAGGCAGCGTGTCATCGTCCTCTTCAACCGGCGTCTTGGTCGGAGCATCGTCGCCGATTACCGATGGGTCTACGTCGCCGTCCGGCGAGGCGGAAGGTGCCGAACCGACCAGCGCCTGCACCAGCGGAATCAGCTGTTTCACCACGTCGGCAAGCGACACGTCTTCATCTTGCCCCGTTGCCTTGCTTGTATTTGTCATGAGTAACTCCTTTGCATCGAATGTAAATGTCATGTGATCCAGGACAGCGACATCGGGTCCCAGGCGCCCTTCGTGGACAGACGCGAGGTGGTTGCCCCGAATCTTTCGCTGAATGGCGTCGTAGCGTTGGCCGTTGTATTGGCCACAGGTAAACTCGTATTGGCAGCGATAGCCGGCAGACAGCTCACGCTTGCCGCTATGGATAAGCGCCGCGAGTGATTCGGAGAAGACTTTGATGTTGCCTTTCAGCACACCATCTTCGTAGTACACGTCCTCACCAATGACACCTTGAATTCCCTTCTTTTCCGGCGCGATATAGCCGGTATCCTCGCTGCCTAGCATTTCGTGTTCATCGACCCACGGCAGCAGCCTGAACGATTCAATGCAAGCAGGATCGGCCAACTCTTCTTCTGGCCGGTAGACCATGTAAATGCGGCTAGGCTCGGGCGCGCCGATTGATCTGCCCAGGTAAGGAAATACACCCACCTTGGAAATCGGGTTGCCTCGGATTTCAGCCCAGCCGTTCGTATCGATGACGCGATTTGTCATGCGTCACCTCGGGAAAAGCGAATGACAGGTATAAAGCTGCATTTACAGTTGGGCTCTTCCCCTGGTCGCACATAGGCCCCATTGGGTCCGACCGGCGCGCCCCTCGCCAGATTGAACACCTTGCCGTCAAAGGCAAGATGGCGTTCGCGAGGATGTATCCCGCCGCCGCTATGCACCCACTCCCCTTGCGTTACGCCAAGCGACATACAGCGCCCATTGTTCAGGCCGTTGTAGACCTTACGTGTTTGATCCAGCGCGATGTTTCGCGCGCGTCGCTTGGTAACGCCTTCCTGTTCCCGTAGATAGGGGATCAGGTCTTGTAGTCCGTTGCCGCTGCTGATTGCACGCATGACCGCACCCTGTACGCCGGCCAGATACCGGTCAGCAATCGACTTGATGAGGCCAACGTTTTCGGCGACTGAACTGGCGAGGATTTCTTTTGTAGTCGATGGCAGGGCTGTGGTTTTTAGAGATAGTCCACCGGACAGGTCACGCAGGCTGCTGTGCAAACTGACGCTGCTTGCCTTATCTGCACCCGCGACCATGCGATCCACGATTGCCTTTGCCTTGAGCGCGAAGCGCTTGCGTACACGCCGGATCAGCGCGTTTGTCATGATGCGTGCCTGGCTCGATAGGCTGGCGTCCTGCGCAAAAAAGGCTTGTGCTGGCGGGCTCTCGAACAGCGCGACAATTTCTTTATGACTGGCAGCTGTCATCTCGGCAACAAGCTGCTCAAGATCCTGCTGGTAGCGTGCTTGTAGGCCAGCACTGACGCGCAGCGGCTTGCCGCGTAGCACAGCTGGCTTGAACTGATCCGCCCACACTGCCTTTTTGCGAGTCAGTAGCTTACGCGCCATCATCATGTTCGGGCAATTCATGGTTGGAATCGTCAAACGGATCAGCCGGCATGGCTTGTTCGATGCCCGTGTAACCGCTAGTGGGGTCTTGAGTAATGCGGCGGCGCTCATCAATGCCATCGATGGCACCGGACTGCACCAGGATGGCTCCGGTTTCCGCTTCCATCTTGTTGACTTCTGCGCGTTCCTTCGCTGTCATCGAATCCAGCGGATTCCATGCCACCGTCGTCTCAAATGGCGGGACACCAAACTTCGGCACAATTTCCGAGCGGATGACCAGCAGGTGATGACGATCAAGCAGCGGTGTCAGGTCATGCGCTTGAATGCTTTCCAGTTCTTCGTGGTAGCTCGCTTCTTCGAACTCGCCCGTTGCGTTAAAGCCCTTGGGCGATGTGCCGAGCAGCTTGGTGGCCGGCACGTTCGCCGCCGCCGCGACAAGCTGATACTGCGTCATGATGACTGCATCGAAGTCCGCGAGCGCCGTGTCGAACTGCTCGATCTGCTCTTCCGTGCCAACGACCTTGATGCCGTGGTTGTCGCGATAGTGAGCCCAGGTCGCCATCCGTTGCTCGAACTTTGCCTGATTGGCGACAGCATTTTCCACATCCATATGAATGACCGTACTGCGCTTGGACATCGCGAGCAACGGAGCCTCGTTGGCCGTGCGCTCGGAAGCATAGACGCGCTCGAAAATCTTCTGTGGCACCGGCACGCCACCGTAGTAGTAGGTCGGTTTCAGTACATCCGGAACTTCGCCGATGCGCAAGATAATCAGGTGCGAATGATGGATCGGCTTGCCATTGATCCTCCAGTAAGTCGGCTCATAGAAGTGCAGGCTTGTCGGGTCGGTTACGGCCGTCGAGCTTAATTCTGGGACTGCCCAATACGGGTCAATTTGCCGGATGCCTTTGTAGCTGCCGGGTGTCACGCCATCTGGATTAAATGGCTTGGCATAATATTCAGGGTCGGTTGACTGGACCACGAACATGGCGATGCGAATGCCGAATACACGCCCCATGCGCACGAACTCGCGCATCTGGTGGTTGATTCGAAAACGCTTATCCTCCTTGCGGATTGCGTCAATGACGCCCGCATCAACTCTTGTACCGTCATTGACCGTGACCGTATAGCCATTGCGGATTGCATCCTTACCCGGCATCGCGCATGCCTTATCAACCAGCCAGTGCTGCGCGATCAGCGCGCAGAGTTGGTAGCCGATGAAGCTCTGCGACGCGTACCAACCGACCTGCGCGGCTGGCATGTTTTCCTGTCGGAGCATTGCAATACGCTTGACGCTGTTTTCAAGTTCGTTCGCGTCCATGCCGGCGCCAGCGGCGCTGAAATCATCGGCCACCGAGCGCTGAAACGTTGACGCCTGCAAATGTGCCCACGCCTCAGTGTGGCCGACACGCAGATCGTGCTCGGTCGTGAAAAAGCCCCCGGACTTTGGGGTCTCGGGGGCTTGGGGCGGCTCATCCTTGCGTCGTAGCCAGTTGAACATGTCGGTTTTAATCCAAATCGAAGAAGCCGCGCTTGTGCACCATGATTTCAGCGAACGCGCGTGAGCACGCATCGACCTGGTCATCATGCGTGCCATTCGGGAACAGTCGCATTTCGTTAAGCAAGGCGTCGTTCCACGGACCGCGCAGCATAAGCACATTACCGACGTTGATCTGCGCGGCCAGCGGTTCAGCCCGTGTCGCCTTGTCGCCGGATTCTGGCGAGGTGGTGACCGCGTAGCCCGCCAGCTTGCGGGTCAGGTATAGCGCCTGAGTCTTGCCGGCCTGACCCGGGTCTTGCGGCAGGCTAATGCGCACCGATTTGCCATCGCGAGCGGCTGTGTTCGTCAGTGCCGCGTCCCGCTCGTCGGGACCGCAGCGCAACCTCACCACGTCAGCAATGACAAAGCGGCCATCCTCCAGCTTGCCCAGCTTCGCGCCCGCCGTATAGTCGCCGTCGATGGTCGCGGCCAAATCCCAGCCGCGCACCCATTTGATCGTGCCCGCAGGTAGCGCGTCGATTGTCGTGATTGCGTCCGGCTTGATGAGGCCACCATCCGGTGGAGATGGGCGTTGCAGGTATTGCCCTGCAAACACATAGGGAGCAGCTTGCTCCATCCGTCTCAGATCATCAATGGTATGTTTCTCCGGCCATAGCGCCGTGCCATCGTCTTGAATTGCAGGCAAACAAACGTGCTCCCACGATTCTCCGTTGCCACCATCGAGTAACCAGCCTGCCAGGTCGCGCTCATGAAGGCGCTGCATGATCAGGATGATCGGTGTGTCCTTGCTGTTCTTGCGGCTCTCCAGCGTGTTATGAAACCAATCGATGACGCCCTGTCGAATGACATCGCTCTTGGCTTCGTCGGGCTTGTGCGGGTCATCAATGATGATCGCGCCGCCAAAGCCCTCGCGGTGCTTGCCCGCACCAAAGCCAGTAATCGTACCCCCGGCACCAGCGGCGTACATCACGCCACCCTCGGTGGTAATCCAGTGGCTTTTCGAGTCCGAAGCTAAGCGGCAGGCTGGGAAAACCTGCTGGTAAGCCTCGTGTTGCACGAGCGAGCGCACGTTGGCGCTGTTATTCGCGGCCAGTGGTGCAGCGTAGCTCGCGTGGATGAACTCGGCATCGGGTACCTGTCCGAGTGTCCAAGCGATAAAGTTGACTACCGCGAGTTCAGTTTTTGAATATCGGGGCGGTACGTTGATGATCAGCCGGTTGACCTTACCGAAAAAGACACGCATCAGCGCATCGCAGATTGCTTTGTGGTGCGGGCCGCGCAGCCACTTGTACCGGCGGCGCTGATAGAACATCCAGCGCGAGAAGAAGTACAAGTCCGCTTGTGCCATCTTTGCAGCCGCGAAGTGTTCGTCCGGGCTGAATGGATGCATAGTCAAATCTCATCGGCGATGGTCTTGGCAATCTCCCAGAATTTATCTGGAGGCATGTTTATGCTTTGAATCGGCCCGCCGCCCGTGCCCCCTAGTTCCACACCTTGTACCGGCTTGCCATAACCCCGCTCGATGATCGCCAGTGCAGCCGATAGCCGGTTGCGCTCGTTATCGCCACCCACCATGATTGACTCGATTACCTCAAGCGCATCAAGCGTCTTGGCCTTGCACGCGGCGATCAAGTCCAATTCCTCCTGCGTGCGTTTAGGGCGGCCTTTCGGGTTGCCTGTTTGCCCTTTGGCAAACGGCTTGCCTCGCTGTTTTCTTGCTGTTCTTGTGCTGTTAAGGGTCATAGCTGTTTCGAGTAAGAACCCTCGGCTATGGTCATCGTTCGGAACTTGATTTGTAGTCAAATTGTGACTACAATTGGTTTAACACCCTGATCAAGGAATGACCATGAGTACCGCTGATACCTACGTTCGTGCTCGCATCGACACTCACACCAAGGAACGCGCCGCGAGTGCGCTTGAAGCGATGGGGCTATCGATTTCCGATGCTATCCGTCTGCTGATGCTGCGCATCGCTGACGAACACCGCCTGCCGTTTGAGGTGAAGGTGCCCAATGCCACCACGCGCAAAGCGATTGCTGAACTGGAAGCGGGCAAGGGCAAAAAGTTCGCTAGTGTCGATAGTCTGATGGCAGATCTGCATGCGGACGATTGACCGATCGTCTGCGTTCAAACGCGATTACAAGCGGCAAGCCAAGGGGCAACACCGCGCCACACTGGACGTGCGCTCAAACCGATACTCCTCGCTCTAGCGACCGACCAGTATAAAGACTTGATGCACTGCCGGGGTTGTTGCGGACACTCGTCGGCTTGTCCTGACCTACGACCTGCCGGTCTGGATGGTCGATGAGTCGGTCAAATAAAAAAGCCTGCTGGCTTTCGCCTAGCCGTTCCGTACACCATTCAAATACATGTACATAGCCAGATTGCGGAAACCGTGAGGGAACGGAATCGGCATGATCCACGTCTCTTTCACCACCAGCGAATCGCCCACATCAGCGCCGCGCTACCGAACCCGGCCGCTACAATTAACGCTGCATTAGCCAGTCGGCGTCCCACAATGCCAGCATCGGTTGAATTCATCTTCGCGTCTATCGTTAGCCGATACGGGATCGCTTCCGTTTTTCCAGAATCGTCGTTTCGACCGACTTCACACTTAATGTCCAAAGAAAAAACTGACGGATTTAGCGAGATACCCCACCCCGAAGCACAGCGCCACAATCCATAGCGCCCAAAACCTTTGAGCTGGCATTTCCTTCAACATCATCCGCAACTCCCTAATGAGTTTGCTAGAATTCACTCATGCTTTCCTTCTGATTGTTCCAGAGGGTTAATGCAAGAAAGCCCCGACCGCTGCTAACGGTTCGGGGCTTTCGCTTTTATGACAACTTTTTGGTGGCTACTACACGTTCATACCCTTTACGCCGGGTCAGCGGTGCGTCCTTGCCGTGAGAATCAAAGCTTGACGCACTGCCGGGGTTGTTACGGACACTCAACGGCTTGTCCTGGCCTACGACCTGACGGTCTGGATGGCCGATGAGTCGGTCAACAAAAAAGCCCTGGCCGATTGACCCGGCTCAGGGCTTGAAAATCGCGCCTTTCAACGCGTTGTTTCGTCTGGACGTCAAAATCCAGCCTTTCACAAACGATACAAAAAACTGGGGAAAATGTAAACTTTTATTAAGTAAACTAAAAAGTTTACTTAAGTGTTCAGCGTAGTAAGGTCACAGTGCCCCACCCGAAGAAGGATCTTCCGATGGGCAAGGCGCGCAGTATCCTGAAACAGGCTGGCTTGAAGTGACCAGCAGTTTTTGAGAGGAAACCTATGCTCTACCCACTCTATGTCCATGTGGGCGACGCCAAGCATGCCCATGGTGTCACATTCCCGGATTTCCCCGGCTGCTTCGCTGCGGCAGACAACTGGACCGAGCTGCCAGTTGCTGTCCAAGAAGCGGTCGAAGCGCATTTCGACGGCGATGAAGGCTCGATTCCAGAGCCCTCGCCACTCGAAGCGCTGACGCAACATCCCGAATACAAGGGGGGCGTTTGGATGTTATTCGACATCGATCTTTCCAAAATCAACGCAAAGGCGGTGCGGCTCAATATCAGCTTACCCGAGCGCTTGGTGCAAAAAATTGATTCCGCGGCACAAGAACGGAAGCTGTCGCGCTCTGCTTTCCTCGCACTTGCGGCAGAGCACGAGATGCAGAATGGCGAGCGCCAATCCATGCATCCGCCGTGTCGTCCCCGATCGCCAATCCGCTGCCGCTGCATCAACAGAATGAACCAAAGTTAACACCGTCCAATCCAGTTACAACCGGACTTGTGGGTAAAGCTCAGATGCTGACGGCGAGGTAAGCTTCGCTGACTGGCGGCACGGTGCTATGCGTGCGTGTGATACGAAAAGCCTTAGCTAGTGCTAGTATGATGATGTTAGCGTGCTATTTTCAAGTATCCTGTACTTTAAAGGGAACCCCATGATTTATCGAGGATGGCCCTCCCGAGAAACCTTAAATTCTCAGGTTCGGCGGCCGATCAAAAAAGCGTTACGCTTACTTATAGTAACGCTTGTCGTGGCTGGATGTGCACCCTCGTTTGGCCCAGAAAAAATAGCTAAACAAGAAGTCGTTTTGTATTCAGATGTTAATCAGACTTCGGAGATGACTGTTCCAGAAGGTACAGCTTGTCGTATCAGTCAGCGTATGTCGCACGGTAAAGTATACGGCTTTCATTGGACGGAATGTGAAAATGGATTTAAGGGCTATCTAATGGTTGGCGATGAGAAGATATTTGATTAAATATTCTTTTCATAACCATAGACACGCTAATTCTTTGGGTATGAATTCACCTGGATGACCGATTTTGAATGCTTTAGAAAATTATCAATATCAGCTGGAGAATATATTGTTCCAACAGTCCAACGCGGATCAACAACGTTAATACCAATATCAGCGAAAGACTTGACGATCTCAATAGAACAACTATGATCAAGAACGCTATATTTTTTATCTTCCACGATTTTATTGATCACAGAGCGAAACAATTTTATTTTATCTTCTTCGCTTAATTGAATTACATATCCAATGCTGCTTCGCCCGAGCTGTTGTTTTTCCATATAAGCCTCCTTACCACGAATATCCCAAGCAGCTGGCGCTCTACCATAGATTACGCCACCAATATTGATTGCGACATGGCCAAATTGCGATCCTGGGTGAGTAAGAAAACTGTCACTAATAATTATTTCTACTTTATTGTCAAGAAATCCGTCATGCAAATTACGAGCTCCAATCCAGTCTAACATTGTTTTGGCTGCATCACGGCTACGACTCGGGAAATTGAGAAAATTATGGTAAAATTTTGATAGGTAAGCTTCTTTGAGTGTCGGCATCAGACGTTGATAGGTTTCAGCCAGTTGAAACTTAACATCAATTTCGTGGCGTCGAGCTTTAGCATAGTTATTTTCCCATTCTTGATAGAAAAAATGTTCTCCCAGCACAGAAAGCGTAACGCTTAAGCGATCTAGTCTCTTTTCCTCAGTATTGTCGCTTGGGTGGTTGTAAATATTCTGGAGCTTAAATCTGTTGACGTATTCAATTAATTTTTGGTCAGCTTGTGCTTTGGATTCGCTTACTTGTTGCTTCAAAACTCTAATTTTTTCGATGTTTTCTGAAAATTTAATTTGGTCATCGTCTGTTAACTGGCTGATGATAAAATCAGCGTCGGGGGATAGTGATGCTATATGGTGGTCCAGGTCCTTTACTCGACTATATAGAAGATGGGGACATGTAAATTGTTTGCGATTGGCATCAACATGAGGTAATTGTGGACATGCCACTGGAGCGTTGGAAATCTGCGGTGGAAAATTCCAATTAATTCTAGGGGCGGTGACGTTAATGGGGGGTAAGGTGAATTTTTTCATTTAATCTCCTGTCGTTTCGGCGTATACTTGAACAAGGTTCTTCCTCTTGGTTACGGCAAGGGGTGGAAACAAGAAAGCCCCAACCGCTGCTAACGGTTCGGGGCTTTCGCTTTTATGACAACTTTTTGGTGGCTACTACACGTTCATACCCTTCACGCCGGGTCAGCGGTGCGTCCTTGCCGTGAGAATCAAAGCTTGACGCACTGCCGGGGTTGTTGCGGACACTCAACGGCTTGTCCTGGCCTACGACCTGACGGTCTGGATGGCCGATGAGTCGGTCAACAAAAAAGCCCTGGCCGATTAACCCGGCTCAGGGCTTAGAAATCGCGCCTTTCAACCCGTTGTTTCGTCTGGACGTCAAAATCCAGCCTTTCACAAACGATACAAAAAACTGGGGAAAATGTAAACTTTTATTAAGTAAACTAAAAAGTTTACATTTATTACATTCTGTTACATTTCGTTTTTTATCGGGATCAATTATCTGAATACGTCTGATTTGAGAAGCAAGACAAAGGCATAGCTCACCACAATCATCATGCAGCACCTAAAAATGCACCGTTTTCTAGACAAAAAAGCTTGCGCTTCGCCCAGCCTTGTACGATACTTGTATCACACTATCCAAGGAGCAGAGCGCTATGGCCCTTTCAATTCGACTGCCTAGCGATGTGGAAGCCCGGTTGAAGAACCTGGCCGAACTGACCGGGCGCACCAAGAGCTTTTACATCACCGAGGCGATTTGCGAACATCTCGACGACCTTGAGGATTTGTACTTGGCCGAGCGTGAGCTTGAAGCGATCCGCGCGGGAAAATCTGATACCGCACCGCTCGAACAAGTAATGAAACACTATGGCATGGAAGGTTGAATTATCGAGCCTGGCACGCAAGAATCTTAAGGAACTTGACCCGCAATATGCCCGCCGTATACTGGCCTTTCTACATGAGCGTGTATCCGTAATGGACGACCCTCGCAGCATTGGCGAAGCCCTCAAAGGTTCGCGCTTGGGGGCTTTCTGGAAATACCGTGTCGGGGATTGCAGAATTATTGCTAATATCGAGGACGGTACTTTGCGCATTCTCGTTGTGCGAATCGGAAACCGCCGCGAGGTGTACCGATGAGCAGCAAAGCGAATCAAAGTTTCAGACCTGCTCCCGATCTCGCATCAAGCGGTGTGAGGCTGCATACACATTCTCCCGCACCCGGCGCACGGCTTTGAAAAAACCCATGCGCGAGTAGCCCAGTTCATAGGCTGCTCGTTTAATCGGGCGGACGTGGCCCAAATAGAATGCCATGAACGCCTGTTTGGATCGCCCTTCTGGGTATGCCTTCAACGCCATGTTGAATAAATTCAGCGCAACATCTAGTTCCGCATCACGCTCATCGCCCAGCCCTGCCGGTTCTCTAAGCCGTAGCAAAATATTTTTCGGCCGCAATGGTGCATAAAGTCGCCGCGTCCTGCTCCACTCAACCCAGCGCAAACAAAACTCATGCAGCGCCTGGTTATCTCCGTTCATGTTTTTCCACTTCCGTTACCCTTATTGCTTGCAATATGGGATGCACGAGCCGCTACAGTTACCTGTTGCCGTTCATGCTTTCGCTTCTTTCGCTTTACAGACGCGAGCCATAATTTTCTTTATCTCGCCAAGGTTATCCAGCGCAGCCGCCCGGTCCGCTGGTGATTGCACCGCGAGCAAGGGGGCTGCGTTTCCGGTCAACAGGAACTGTCTCACCGGTCCGTCTACGGGTGCGGGCAGTAGCGCCTTGGCGTGCTCGGGCGTCAAACGGCCCGTCTCAACCGCACGCGTGATAACCGCCCGTTGTTCGTCCTTGTCGAGCCCCAGCGATGCAAACCATCTGACGGGCTTGGCTGCGTTGCGCGCGTCCGTCACTAGCCTCGTGTATGCTTCCAAGAACGCCATACGAGCCGCCACCTGTTCCCCTTCGCTCAGGAGGTTGCGCACGAGGCCCCAGGCCTGCGCCATCTCGTCGGTCATCATGACCGTCGCATTGGCGTCACGCGGCAACGTTGCCCATGCCTCCTGCGGCCCTGGACGGCCATCGTCAATCCGTGACAGGATCTCCGCGAGCGTTAGCCGGCCTTTGATCTCGCGTCTACATTTCGACAACGCAACAATCACTGCTTGCTCGTCAAACGCCGCCAGATCAGCCACCAGCATCTTGGCTGCCGCTTCGCTCAGGTTTGTGCCGCACAATTCGGCCGTGGCCGCCACCGCCTGGATCAAGTCAGCCGCCGCCATTGACCGCCTCCGCATCCCGCAGGATTCGCGTCCACATATCACCCGTCGCCTGCAACCGATCCGCCTCGCGTGCCTGCGTCTCTGTCACCCTGCGATTTGTCACCCATTCCGTCCTCAACGCTTCCGCGTCGGCCAGCAGGCAGTCCACCGGATGCATCTTTTGCACGTAGTAGCGCTTATTGCTGTCCACGTACCAAGCGGCTACACCCGGCGCTTCCTCCTTGCCAAGGCGCTGCAACAGCCGCGATAGCTGGCCATTGACCTTCGCGTTACGCACCGGCAACGCGCCGTATCGGCGCTGGTAAGCAGTCGCGTAGGCGTGCCAGATCCCGGTTGTCGGCACAGGCGGCTTTTCCGCTTTAAGCTTTTTTGAGGGCGCCTCCGACGCAGTCGGGGGTAAAAGGGTTTTACTAGGGATCAGACAATCAGTCAATCCGTCAATCAGAGAATCAGAGATACAAGGGCCAAGTGCTTGTTGCTTGGGTGCGCAGTCCTTCACCCCAAGGTCACAAGGACTGTCTACCTTGGTAGCAAGTCCTTGGCTCCAAGGTGGTATCTCGCTCGGCGTTTCGTTCGAGTGCGGCTTCTGATGCTTCAAAAACGTCAGAATTTGAATGTATCCGACGCCAGAGACGGTGTACCGCACAATGAAACCCTTGGACTGCAAGCTATTAAGCAGTGCATCCGCGTCCACATCGTCATACGGCAGCGCTTTCACTTTGATCTTCTTCGGTCGATCTTCAAGACGGCCTTCGCGATCCGCCAGCATCCACAGATAAATGAAAAGGAGTCGGGCAAACGGATCCAACTCGGCTAAATCCTCGTTTTCCATAATGCCGGGCTTGATGTTTCGTGCACGGGCCATGCTTAGCTCCATTCAACCGTCTATGATGTGCGACGCTTATGTCGTCAGTTTCGACTGTTCAAGCATGGTGACGTCGCGCGCGCTTGGGCTGCGCGTGCAACCGGCACCAGCCTGAGAGGTTGACCACGCAAGCGGCAGCAAAAGCCTGTATTTCAATCAATGTGCAATGAGCTTTTTTCATTCCATCCTCCCCGTCAGCAGCTTCTTGAGCAGCATGTTTTCCCGCTCGAGTTCGTCGGTTTTCTCGCGCTCCAGGCGCAGACGCCGCTCCATCTCGGTCTCAAGCGGGGTAAGGTCATACCCTCGCGACCGGGCCAGCCAGATCAACGGCGCCTCGTTGCCGCACAAGTCCATGAAGGCGTTTAGCTTGTCCTGGGGGAAGTAATGTTGGCCGCTTCTGGTGATGCGCGACCACTGCGCCACGTCGGCGACGATGCCCTGCTTTCCGACGATCTTCTTGTCGTCCAAACCGGACATCTGCTGACACAGGCGGATGGCCGCTGTCAGCGACGGTTGCGCGTCGATGCAGCGTATGTCCACGCGCTGCATCTCCGGCTTTAAGTTCAGTTCTCGCTGCATCGATGCATCTCACGTCAAATCGTTTGTCTCGTGTTGTGTCGTTGTTTCGAGGAAAATTTTTGGTATGCCATGACCGATTACTCGGTAGCTTCAACGGCATCGTGACTTTAGTGAAATCCTGTGTACTTTCTCCGGCCCCGACAGTCAGTAGGCGTTCTTCCCCCCCGGTGACTCTCATCGACAACCTCTCTTGTCAGCGCTTGTCAGGACCAACGTTTAAGCTTGGCGCTGAAACGCCAAGCTTAAAAAGGAGCGTCTAATATTGGGAGATTTACCCACAAATTTGCAGCGCAGCAAGACCTGCAATCTGCGTAAAACGTCTCGCTAAATGGTTATCACGGCATCTTTCTATTGATGGTTTTTACTGCAAGTTCAGGCCAAATTTCTCGCCACTTGTCGGGGAATAATTCTTCGCGTGTAACGAGGCCCCCAGTCTCGCGCTCAATCGGCCACCCAAACTGAACAGGTATAGGTCGATAGCCTGAAGCCCACCGACTAACGTCAGAGGCATGAGCGCCGATTTTTCGGCTGAGATCGGCTAGGCGACCGCGCTTCTCAAAAAGGTATGCTTTCAAATCCACGCCGCAATATAGCAAATTGCTAAATACATATCAATAGCAATAGGCACATTTCCTTTGTTATCTCAACGCTATGCAATATGCGCCATGAAGACGATTGCAGAGATTAGGCGGAGCAACCTGTTGCTGGCGATTGAGCGCATGAACGGCTCACAGACGCAGCTTGCGGAGGCCGCAGGTGTATCACCTGCCTACTTAAGTCAAGTAAAGACAGCACAGCCGAACAGCAAGACGGGGCGACAACGCTCAATGGGAGATGACATAGCGCGGCGCATAGAGAAAGCCATCGGAGAAGCGGAAGGATGGATGGACCAATCACATGATGATGATTTTGTCAACCCCCAGGTTGCAGAAGCGAATCAACCACTTGTGTTTGGTTCAGCCCGTGAGCGTCGAGCTAGGTTACTTGCCGAAACTCTTTTGAATATCTCGGGGGGTATGCGGGAAACGATCGAACGCCTGATTGAAATTGACCAAGTAGGAGGCGCACAACGTGAGATGGTGATTGCTGGCGTAGACTATATCCTACGCTCGCAGCGGGGCGCCCCAAGCGTTGGGCAGTCGAAAAAAAAGACAAAGTAACATCGATTGCCATAGACCCCAAGAACGCGCCCGCTCCTTCATTTCCATTGTTAACGAAACTGGGAAAATGGGGAGCACATAGTGACAGCTGAGAGTAAACGAACAGTCCTATATGCCATAGAGGGCCAAGCGAACAAGCCAACTGAAAGTCCGTGCGAGACATGCGAAGTACTGCGGCAACTGGAACACGTGAAGATGTGCCTTCGCGCCGCTATGCTAGCCGTCGATTCGGAAACAACCGAGCACCCACCACCAGAGAGGAGGCCATGAGGAGGCGCATCGCTCAATCCTTTGCTTGCAGGTGCCTAGATAGTTAGCCCTAGCCCACAAATGGCCCGCTGAGTGCGGGCTTTCTTGTATATAAATTTTAGCTCTTGGCAAAATTTTTCTTGCTATGAGTTTAGCATATTGCTATAGTTACTCAACAGCACAAGGTGCCCCGGTAGTTCTCCGGCGATCTTTAACAATCGAAGTCATGCATGTGCCTCCCAGAAGGGACTCGCCATGCCGGCCCTATCGCTTGGCCGAAACGTGACGCCAGAAGCCCCGCGCTAGGCCGAAGTATTGGCTACCGGAGAGCAGGAAGCGACAAAGGTCACGGAAGCGATACTCGACCGCCGGAGAAACCCGGAACTGCCAGCATCAGGAGTGGCCGCGGTGCCCGGCGGTTGTATTCAATCCAATGTTGAGTAAATGGCGTTGTGCGGCTTAGAAAACAGGCGCGCGACAAAGAAAGCATAGGTTCGTCTCCCAATACGTCAGAGTAGCGCCCGGCTACAGCGTCATTTACTGAACACAACAAGTACCTAAGCTTCAAGCCGAGCGATACAAAATTAGTAGTGCATACCGTATAGCGTTGATTAACCACTGTTCCTTCGATACGCAGCACTTATCAATAGGTAAAGGAGGCAGCTATGACCCTCTATGCAGATATAGACCAGCTTCGTGACTACCGCTACGCCCGCGAAAAGGCCGAAATGGACGAGCGCGCAGACGCCGAGACGGAGCGTGATGAACTCATCGCGTCCATCGCCAAAGAGAAGTTCGCAAGCAAGGTCAACAGGCTGACGTATGACGACATCGTGGGCGGGATGCATAGCGCGATGCAGTCGAAGCACGGCGAAGCGCTGCGCACCGCATGGCTGATGGGCGACGCTCAGTTTGGCGCGATGGTCAAAAGCATTGTGCTGGACACGATGCTCGAGGATGCAGAAACAGAAGCTATCTGCGATGTCAAAAATTTAGAAAGGACGCACTGAGATGAGCAAGATAACGATCAGCGCAGAAAGCAAGCACCCCGCTGGCCTAAACGATGCCAAGGACATCACCCCGCCGCTGTGGGATCGGATGCTCCTTCGGTCTGGAATGTCGGATAGCGCCGTCGCGCTCGCATGCTTTGCAATCACGCTAGGCGTATTGATTGTTGTGAATCTCGATAGGTAACAGCGTGCGCCTCATGCCGTTTGGGCAAAAAGGTTACTTCTTCAGAAAAACGATCTGATTAGGAGAGATGTCGTGCTAGCAACCGTCACACCGAGCATCCATTTGAGGAGCAACGCTTCGCCTTTGGCTTCCGCAAACCTCTTATCAAGGTCGCCCCTGACTTCCGCGAACCTTTTATCAAGCTCGCTCTTGACCTCCGCGAATCCCTTGTCCACCTTGGCATCCAAAACGGCCAAACGTCTATCCATCTCGGCAAAGCGCTTGTCTATCTTGGTTTCCAAGTCAGTCAAATGCCTGTCCATGTGGACATCCAGGCGGCTCTCAAGTTTTTCCAGCTCAGCGTGCAGGTCTGCTTTAGTCACAAGCTGGTTGAGGTTGGCTTCGAAGATATCCGCAAACACCTCGGCCTCCGCTTCAGCCTGTGCGGGTGGCACACCGGCCGTCTTGAGCCGGTTAGCAAATTTCAGTGTGTCAAAGGCGATGGCGGTCATGGCGAAATATCAGAAACAGAGCCAGATATCACGCAGCATAGCACAAATCTGTCCCCTTCCCCGCGGCGTTCGCAGATGCATCGGGGCATCCTGAATCCTGCCGCCCTTGACACGAGAAAGCACATGACCACTGATCACGGCCCCGACTACCGACAGCAACAGGAATTACAGGAATTTCTTCAATGGCACGAATCGCAAGGAGTCGAAAATGAGCATCGCAACGCTGATTCTCGGTCAGAGCGGAACCGGAAAGTCTACCGCCCTCTGCAAGATGGACCCAGCACACACCCTGTTGATTCAGACCATCCGTAAGCCGCTGCCTTTTCGCGCAGCAGGATGGACTTATCACACGAAGGACAAGGCGGGCAACATCTTCGTGTCGGATCAATCCCAAAAGATTATCACGGTCATGCAGCACACCAGGCGCAAGGTCATTGTGCTGGACGACTTCCAGTACATGCTCGCCAACGAATTCATGCGCCGCAGCGACGAACGTGGATTTGACAAGTTTACCGACATTGGCCGCCACGCATGGGACGTGCTTTGCGCTGCTGGCACGCTGCCCGATGACGTGCGCGTTTATGTGCTCAGCCACACCGAAGAAGATCAGTCAGGCACCACGAAGATCAAGACGATCGGAAAGATGTTAGACGAGAAGATCACGATCGAAGGGATGTTCACCATCGTGCTGCGCACCGACGTGACCGATGGCGAATACACCTTCACCACGCGTAACAACGGACGTGACACCGTTAAAAGTCCGATGGGATTGTTCGAATCGGACCGTATTCCGAATGACCTGTCGGCGGTCGATCACGCCATCACCGCCTTCTACGAACTGACCGAAACCACCTGAACGGAAACATATCATGTATGCACTCGATCCAAACGCAGCACGTCAAGCCGATGAACGCAGTGGACGCATCACTGACATTGGAAAGTATGTGGGGATATGCACCCGAGCAGAAGACGTGACGAGCGCCAAAGGCACCCGTGGCATCGACTTCACGTTCGAGACACCAGAACGCTTGAGCGCAAATTTCACGCTTTGGACCATGAAAGCACAAGGCGAACCACTGTTCGGCTTCAAGCAGTTACAAGCGCTGATGGCATGCCTGCGTATCAAGAGCATCACGCCCTCTCACGCCATCGTAAAGAAGTGGGACCGGGAAACGAACAGCGTTCAGGATTTTGACGCCGAGGTGTTCAAGGATCTTATGAACAAGCAGGTAGGCATTTTGTTTGAAACCGAGGACTATTTAAAAAAGGACGGAAGCATCGGAACCAAAGTCGTGCCCGCCGCCTTTTTTGAAGCCTCGAGCGGATTGATGGCTGGAGAAATCCTCGACAAAAAGGTTGATTCGACACAACTCTCAAAGATGATTTTGGCGCTTCGCCATCGTCCGTTGAAGCGCGTGGCAGGACAAGCCTCCCAGCCAGGCGACCCTATACCTGGCGCTGACAGCTCGTTGGACACGGATGGCGACATCCCCTTTTAAGGAGTTGACGTGAGTGACCTGACCTTATACCAAATTGCCAATGAGTATCGACATGCGGCCGATAGATTAGTGGAACTTGATCTCGATGAGCAAACCGTAGCAGACACGCTTGAATCAATCAGCGGGGAATTCATTACTAAAGCTCAAAACATTGCGTTCTTGATTCGCAACCTTGAAACGTCGGCCGAACAGATTCAAGTTGCAATTGAAGAAATGCAGATGCGCGCGCAAAAATACGCAAATCGTGCAGAGCGAATCAGAGCATATCTGCTGCAAAACATGCTGATGAGCGGCGTGCAAAAGCTTGAATGTCCGTACCTTAAGCTTACCGTGCGTGAGAATCCTGCCAAGGTCGTCATCGATGACGAACGCCAAGTTCCAATGGCGTACATGACAGACCCGCCACCTCCACAACCAAAGCCAGACAAAAAGTTGATCGCACAGGCAATCAAAGACGGGAGCGGCGTGCCGGGCTGTCGGCTCGAACACAGCCAACGCCTCGAAATCAAGCCTTAACGCGGATGTCTCATGCTTGGGTGAGACATCCGCCCGTTTGCCCAAGGAGAATCGGCACCATGAACAACCCGAACGGTGAAGGTATGACCATTGTCAAGAAATTCGAACTTATCGATGATCGATTTATTGTGTTCGGCAGTGCGCGGGTGTGCGAGGACGTACACGTGTCCGGCAACGCGAGGATGAAGTGACGGACCTCGCGGCACTTACGGGCGGGCAACCAGTACGTGCGCCCGTTCTTTTGAACAAAGCAATGACAACTCATGCCAATGCGCGGGAATGCGGAATGACACGCAGTGCGGTAGATGGCGCAATGGCATGCATCGCTCTATGCAATGCGCACGCAGCATTCCAGGATGACACCTGGAACAACACCTGTCCCTGCTGGAGATGGAGAGTGATCTAGAGGCATTGGCTCAAAGGCATTATGGACTCACTGACCCTTACCGAACAAGAAATCATTGAAGCGACCGGCTACCGTCAGCCGTGCCGGCAACTTACCGCGCTACAGAAAGCGGGTATCCCGGCCGATCGGCGCCCCGATGGCAGTGTGCGCGTTTGGCGCCACCATATAACCGGCATCGCACAGCCAAGCAAGCAACGCAAGCGTCCGCAATTGACATCCGATATGGGAGCTATAGTGTGATTGGGCGTCGCAAAATTCCATCTCATTTGCCCGCTCGCGTGTACGAGAAGCATGGCACATGGTGGTTCGTGGATATCAAACGAAAGTGGCACAAACTATGTCGTACCACCGAAGGGATCGCATGCTTGTACGAGAAACTGGCTAAATATACGCGCGCATCGGACAGTTCGCGGTCAGCAGCCAATACGATGCCTGCTCTAATCGACGATTGGGTGCAAAAGAAGCTTCCTGACTATGCCCCAAAGACACGCTCAAATTATGCCAAGATGCTTAGTCTGATTCGCCAGGAATTTGGCCCGCAATGGCTAATTGAGGACGTGCGCCCCGCAGATGTCGCGCGCTTTCTCGACAAGCACTTTCACGACAAGCCGAACAGCAGCAACAAGTACAAAGCGTTGTTGTCGTTGATCTTCATGCACGCCATTCGGAAAGGATTACGCGATCGAAACCCAGCCCGAGAAATTGGCGCAGCCAAAGAAAAAAAGCGCGATCGGTACATTACAGACGCTGAACTGGAAGCAATCAGAGCCGCCATTGTCGAGTCAGGGAAGAACCTGCATTCCTCTTCTCGTTCCATTCTTTGCTTGATTGATCTGGCTTACCAAACCGCCCAGCGGATTGGCGACTTGCTTGCGCTCAACTGGCAAGATGTCACTGACGAAGGGATCTATTTTCATCCCAGCAAAACGGTCAATAGTAGTGGCGTGCGATTACTCATCGAAATGACACCCGAGTTGAAGGACACGCTCGATCTAGCACGTGGTGGAAAGGTTACGGCCATTGGACCAGTCATCTGCACACACAAGGGCAGTCGCTTCACCTATATTGGGGCTTATTCTGGCTGGAAACGCGGTTGTCAACGCGCGAGGAAAGCTTACGAGGACGGCTGCAATGAAAAAGGGATCGCACCCGATCCGAAATATCTGATTGGACTGCATTTCCACGATCTGCGGGCCAAGGCATTAACCGACCTGAAACGCCTGAAAGGTGCCGCAACAGCCCAGGCGCTGGCCGGCCACACGACCGAAGGAATGACGGCACACTACACAAAAGCTCGGGAGGTCGAACGTGTTTCACCCGTGCCGATCAAGCGTGCAAGTTAGACAACCCTAGACAAGTTAGACAAAATAAAGCTGGCGGGGGGCGCCAGTCCCCCGCCCCATAAGGCTGGACTACTGAAATGCCACCTCAGCAAAGCTGCGCAGCTTGCGGCTGTGCAGCTGGTCCAGTCCGTTGGTGCGCAGCAGCTCCATCGCCTTTACGCCGATCTGCAGGTGCTGGTCCACCTGCGCACGATAGAACCGATCCGCCATGCCTGGCAACTTCAGCTCGCCGTGCAGCGGCTTGTCAGACACGCACAGCAACGTGCCATACGGCACGCGGAAGCGAAAGCCATTCGCCGCGATCGTCGCGCTCTCCATGTCGAGCGCGACTGCCCGGCTCTGCGACAGCCGCAGCACCGGTTCGTGATGATCGCGCAGTTCCCAGTTGCGATTATCCGTGGTGGCGACCGTGCCGGTGCGCATCACGCGCTTAAGCTCGGCGCCCTCGAGCCGCGTGACCTGTGCGACAGCTCGCTCCAGTGCCACCTGCACCTCGGCCAACGCGGGCACTGGTACCCACAGCGGCAAGTCGTCGTCGAGCACGTGGTCCTCGCGCACATAGCCATGCGCGAGTACGTAGTCCCCAAGCCGCTGCGTATTGCGCAAGCCGGCGCAGTGCCCGAGCATGATCCACGCGTGCGGGCGCAGCACCGCGACGTGATCAGTGATCGTCTTCGCATTAGACGGCCCCACGCCGATATTAATCATCGTAATGCCGCTGCCGTCGGCGCGCTTCAAGTGGTACGCAGGCATCTGCGGCATGCGCGCCACCGGCAGCCCCTGTTCCGGCTGCTCCCCCAGGTTCGCGTTGTATGTGATCACGTCGCCGGGCTCGACAAACGCGACGTATTCGCTGCGATACGCGCGCTCACGCGCATCGTCGGCACGCGCCATTAATGAACGGCCAAGCTTGACGAACTGGTCGATGTAGAACTGGTAATTCGTATACAGCACGTAATTCTGAAAGTGAGCCGGCGACGTCGCCGTATAGTGACGCAGCCGGTGCAACGAAAAGTCCACTCGCGCCGCTGTGAATAGGGCCAGCGGGTGCGGTTCGCCAGGCGGCGTCTCGTACGTGCCGTTAACAATACGGTCATCCAACAGCGACAAATCCGGCGTATCGAAGATGTCGCGCATCTGCCGCAGGCGGTCCACGTCTAGCTCGCCCTCCAAGTAGATGCCTTCCGCAAACGCAAAGTGGATCGGTATGGGCTGCCGCGACACCCCGATCTCGATCGACGCCTTATGGTTCTTCACGAGCAGTCTCAGTTGTTCGCGATAGTAGTCGGCAAATAAGTCTGGCCGGGTTACTGTGGTTTCATAGACGCCGGGGCCCGCGACGAAGCCATACGAGTGGCGTGAATCGATATGCGTATTGACGTCCGTGCGGATCCGCACGAACGGATAACAGGCGCGGATACGTGCCTCGATGCGCTCACCACGCCGATACCGTTCGAATGCATCGCGCAGCGACGCACTGCTGGCAGCATAAATGGCGGACAGCCGCTCGACGGCCGCGGCGGGATCGTCGAAGGCTTCGGTGCAAAACGTAGCAGACGCGTTGATCATATTCATTATTCGATTTCCTCGGAGCAGACGTGACGGCCTGGGTGCAGGAGCGCAGCGGGCCCGTGCCGACCGGAGCCAATCCACATTATCACGAAACATGGCAGCGATGCGGGGCACAAAAAAACCGCGGCGACAGCGTCACGCTGGCGTCTATGACGCACGCTGGTTTGATAAAATTGCCTTACCGTCTCGGAGAACTGTCATGAAGCCGTTCCACATTGCGCTTGGCGCACCCCCTCGCGGCGCAGCCCGGTTCGCGACCGTACTGGTGCCGGCTACCTTGGCGCTGGCCGCCACAATGGTCGCTGCGGCAAGCGCACCACAACCGGACGCGGCGGCGACGCCGGCCACCGCCGCGTCGCAGGATGCAAACGAGGCCGTCGGCTTGCCGAATCTGACAGAAATCAACCGGCCTGCCGGCGTCGCGCATTCGACAGTGCAATTGAACGCGCCCCGCACGCCGAGCTTCTACGAAAAGAGTCCGAACGGCACATCGATCACCGAATATCGCGATCGTGGCAAGCCGGTCGAAATCCAGGTCCATTCGAATTTCGGCACGCGCTATCAGATGAGCGCCTCGCCGGATGTCTCGCCGCAAGTGCATGAGAGCGGCAAGCCTTCTACGCGGCTGCCGTCCTTGCAACTCAAGTACTGACCGACTCGGCGGCCGGCAATCGATACCAGCCGCACGCGGCCCCCCTGCCGCCTCACGCTAGCGGCGGCAACCTTCAACCTGTCCAATGACGTCTGCATGGCCGTTTTCACCGCCGTCCCCGAAGCCCAGCTCGCCGCCTGGGTTCAGCACTACGCAATAGGCGAGATCATCGATTTCCGCGGCATTACGTCTGGAATCGAAAACAGCAATTTTTTCTTGACGACAACCACTGGCGAGTACGTGCTGACGATCTTCGAAAAGCTCGCCGCGCACGAGTTGCCGTTCTACCTGGAATTGATGCGGCATCTAGCAGCGCATCACGTGCCGGTGCCCGACCCGATGCGCCGCGACGACGGCGCGTTGTTCGGCATGCTGATGGATAAGCCCGCCGCGATCGTGACGCGGCTGGACGGCTCGCCGCGGCTGGCGCCGCAGGTCACACACTGCACCGAAGTCGGACACATGCTGGCGCGGATGCATGTTGCCGGACGCGATTTTCCGATGCACCAGCCGAATTTGCGCGGCCTGTCCTGGTGGCGAGACAATATCCCGGCGGTGTTGCCCTACGTGACCGATGCGCAGCACCGATTGCTGGTCAGCGAATTGGCGTATCATCAGGCGTTCTTCGCGTCGTCCGGCTACGCGGCGCTGCCCGGCGGGCCATGCCACTGCGATCTGTTCCGCGATAACGTGCTGTTCGCGTCGTGCGACGGACGTGACACGCTCGGCGGCTTCTTCGACTTCTATTTCGCCGGCTGCGACAAGTGGCTGTTCGATGTCGCCGTGACTGTCAACGACTGGTGCATCGACCTGGACACCGGTCGCCTGGATGATGCGCGGACACAGGCATTGCTGCGCGCGTACCAGACCGTACGGCCGTTCACGCCGACCGAGACACAGCATTGGCGCGACATGCTGCGTGCCGGTGCGTTGCGCTTCTGGCTATCCCGGCTCTATGACTTTTACTTGCCACGCGACGCTCACCTGCTCAAGCCGCACGACCCCGCTCATTTCGAGCGTGTGTTGCGCGAGCGTATCGGCGCAGACGCGTTACCGTGGGTTTGACCACTCTCCTATGCGACTAATCGAGGCACCCACAAAATCCGGCTATGTCTGGTTCCGCCAAGGCATCTGGCTATTCCGCAAGAACCCGCTGAGCTTCCTGGCGATCTTCTTCACCTATTTGTTCTCGATGATGCTCGTCGCGCATGTGCCGGTAGTCGGCTCCGCGCTGTGGCTAATGCTCGCGCCAGGTTTGTCCGTCGGGTTCATGAGCGCGTGCCGCGACGTGATCGCCGGCAAGCACGTGTTACCGCTCGCGCTGTTTACCGGCTTTCGCGCGCATGGCGGCGCCGTCGCGCGGCAGCTGTTGCAACTCGGGCTAATCTACCTGGTGCTGGTCACCGCGAGCCTGTTCCTGACGTCACTGATCGACGGCGGTTCGCTGCTGAAAACCGTCGTCAGCGAGGCAAAGCCGGATGACGACGTCGCCTCCAGCGGCATGTTCCTTTCCAGTATCGCGCTCGGCTTCGTATTTTACGTGCCCACAATGATGCTGTTTTGGTTCGCGCCGCTGCTGACCGCCTGGCATCGCGTGCCGCCCGTCAAGGCGATGTTCTTCAGCTTCGTGGCCTGCTGGCGCAACCGCGGCGCGTTCCTCGTCTACCTGGCCACGTGGCTTGCGGTCCTGATGGGTGTGTCGCTGGTGCTCGGTTTCGTGCTGAGCGCGTTCGGCCTGACAAGCGGCGCGTTGACCGCGCTGTTGCCCGTCAGCGTAATCCTGTGGACAATGATCTATTGCTCGTTCTACGCAACCTATCGCGGCTGTTTCGGCGTCGAGCAGCCCACTGGTCCGCCGCCGACCGAGTAAGCCGTCGCGACGCTCACGGGAGCGCCGCCGCGTGCGTGCCACGGCCCTGCGCGTCCACCGCTGCCGGTCCGTCACCACCACCGCTGCCAGTCTGTCGCTCTCACCGCTGCCGGCCCATCGCCTTCACCGCTGCCAGCCCGTCGCCCTCACCGCTATCCGTTCGTCATACCGACTGCAGTTTCGCGACCGCGAGCGCAAGCCATTTGGTGCCGTGCCGCTTGAAGGCGACCTGCGCCTTCGCGTCCGTGCCGCCCCCCTCCAGCGCGGTGATCGTACCCTCGCCGAATTTCGCGTGAAACACGGGTTGGCCGATCCGGAAGCCGCTTTGCGCGGCGCGCTGCTGGTCCGCGAACGCCGGCGCCGGTGCACCGTCGTCAAAGCGCGCATTGCCATACGGCGCGTCGTCGCGCCGGCCGCCGCGGCCGAACCAATCGCGGCCCCATCCAGCGTTGTCGCCGAAACCGGCACGCTGACCCCAGCGTGAGCCGGGCTCTAACTTGGGGGTGAGCCACTTCAACACCCCAGCCGGTAATTCGTCGAAAAAACGCGAGCGCACGTTGTAACGCGTCTGGCCGTGCAGCATCCGGCTTTGGGCGAACGACAGATAGAGCCGCTCCTTGGCGCGCGTGATTGCAACGTACATCAGGCGCCGCTCTTCCTCGAGCCCATCCTGTTCCGTCACGCTGTTCTCATGCGGGAACAAGCCTTCCTCGAGTCCGGTGATGAACACGGCGGCAAACTCGAGCCCCTTGGCGGCATGCACCGTCATCAATTGCACCGCGTGCTCACCGGCCTGCGCCTGATTGTCGCCCGCCTCGAGCGACGCATGCGACAGGAAGCCGGCAAGCGGCGTCATCTGGTCGGGATTCTGCGCCGGTGCGTCAATGCGCGGCGCATCCAGCACGGCCTGCTCCCCGTCATCGTCCGGCCCCCGCAGCGCGGCAGCGCGGCTTGCACCCGGCGCCAGCGGAATCGAGCGCGCCGGCGTATCGAGGCCATAGCCCTCCTCGGATACGAATGCGCTGGCCGCGTTGACCAGCTCCTGCAAGTTCTCGATGCGCTCCTGGCCTTCACGGTCGTTGGCATAGAATTGCTCCAGCCCGCTGAGCCGGATCACCGCCTCGACCGTCTCCGGCAAGCTCATCGCACGGGTCTCGCCACGCATCCGCTCAATCAGAGCAAGAAACCCGCCCAGCGCCTGGCCGGCCTTGCCGGTCACATAGGGAATCGCCTGTGCCATTGAGCAGTTGTACAGCCGCGCGGCATCGGCCAGTTGCTCAAGCGAGCGTGCGCCAATGCCACGGGCCGGAAAATTGACCACCCGCGCAAATGCGGTGTCATCGCTCGGATTGTCGATCAGCCGCAGGTACGCAAGCGCATGCTTGACTTCCTGGCGCTCGAAAAAGCGCAGCCCGCCGTAGACTCGGTACGCGATCCCCGCATTGACCAGCGTGTGCTCGACCACGCGCGACTGCGCGTTGCTGCGATAAAGTACCGCGATCTCGTCGCGCGACAGGCCCGTGTCGATCAGGGCGCGGATTTCCTCGACGATCCAGCCGGCCTCCTGCGAATCGGTCGTCGCCTCATAGACCCGCACCGGCTCGCCGTGGCCGGCATCGGTACGCAGGTTCTTGCCAAGCCGTTTTGAATTATGCGCAATCAGCGCATTAGCGGCATCGAGAATATTGCCGTGCGAACGATAGTTCTGCTCGAGCTTGATCAGATGCCGGACGTTGAACTCGCGCTCGAAATCGAGCATGTTGCCCACGTTGGCGCCGCGGAATGCGTAAATCGACTGGTCATCGTCGCCGACCGCGAATATCGCATTGTGCCCGCCGGCCAGCAGCTTCAGCCACGCGTACTGTAGCTTGTTGGTGTCCTGGAACTCGTCGACCAGGATATGCCGGAAACGGGCCTGGTAATGCGCCCGCAGCGTCGGATTGCGTTGCAGCAGTTCATGGCAGCGCAGCAGCAATTCCGCAAAGTCGACGACCCCCTCGCGCTGGCATTGTTGCTCGTAGGCGGCATACAGCTCGACGCACTTGCGATTGAAATTATCGCTCGCATCGACCTGCTCGGGCCTCAACCCTTGCTCCTTCGCGTTGTTGATGAAGTACTGTAGGCTCTTTGGCGGATATTTCTCGTCGTCGATGTTCAGACCCTTCATCAGCCGCTTGATCGCCGACAACTGGTCTGCTGTGTCCAGAATCTGGAAGGCCTGCGGCAACCCGGCATCGCGGTAATGGGCGCGCAGCATGCGGTTGCACAATCCGTGGAACGTGCCGATCCACATGCCGCGCGTATTGATCGGCAGCATCGCGTCCAAACGGATCAGCATCTCGCGCGCCGCCTTGTTTGTGAAGGTGACGGCCAGGATGCCAGCGGGGCTCGCCTCGCCGCGCGAGATCAACCATGCAATGCGGGTAATTAGCACGCGCGTCTTGCCGCTGCCCGCGCCGGCAAGAATCAGGGCCGGTTCATTTGGCAGCGTCACCGCTGCATATTGTTCGGGATTCAGGTTGGCAAGCAAATCGGACATGAGCGGCCTTGGTCACAACAAGCTTGCCATTATACGGCCGTGATCGGTCCAGCAGGCGGGGAATGCACCCAGTATGCGCCGTCCCACGGCGGCAGGTGCCGCGCCGCGCGGCGGCGCAACCGGCGCCCGTGCATCGCCAGCTCCCTTATAATTTACTGTAACGATCTATTCGACCGCATTTTCACCGTCTTTCCGGCAGATTTCGACAATGAGCGACAGCAATACCACGCTTGCAAAAAGTTTTGAGCCTTCGACGATCGAGGCGTATTGGGGCCCAGAATGGGAAAAGCGTGGCTACGCGAAGGCAACCCTAGACCCGCAGCGACCCGACTTCGCGATTCAGCTGCCACCGCCGAACGTGACCGGCACGCTGCACATGGGCCACGCGTTTAACCAGACTATCATGGATGGCTTGGCACGCTACCACCGGATGCGCGGCGAGAACACGTTGTGGGTGCCCGGCACGGACCACGCGGGCATTGCCACGCAAATCGTCGTGGAACGCCAACTCGACGCGCAAAAGCAATCACGGCACGAGCTGGGGCGGGAGCGCTTCATCGAGCGCGTCTGGCAATGGAAACAGGAATCGGGCTCCACGATCACGCGGCAGATCCGGCGGCTCGGCGCATCGACCGACTGGTCACGCGAGTATTTCACGATGGATGAGCGCATGTCCCGCGTCGTCACCGACGTGTTCGTGCGCCTCTACCAGCAAGGGCTGATCTACCGCGGCAAACGGCTCGTGAACTGGGATCCGAAGCTAAGGACCGCGGTGTCGGACCTGGAGGTGGTCAGCGAGGAGGAGGACGGCAAGCTGTGGCACATCCGCTATCCGCTCACTGACGGCTCCGGCCACCTAACCGTGGCGACCACACGGCCCGAGACGATGCTCGGTGACGTCGCGGTCATGGTCCATCCGCAGGACGAGCGTTACGCGGCGCTGGTCGGCAAGACCGTCACGCTGCCGCTGGTCGGACGCGAGATCCCGGTGATCGCCGATGACTATGTGGAACGCGAGTTCGGCACCGGTGTGGTCAAGGTCACGCCAGCACACGATTTCAACGACTACCAGGTCGGGCAACGCCATGGACTGCCGCAGATCGTCGTGCTCACGCTCGATGCGAAGATTAACGACAACGCACCGGCCGCCTACCGCGGGCTGGATCGCTTTGACGCGCGCGAGCGCATCGTCGCAGACCTGGACGCGCTCGGCCTACTCGAGTCGGTCAAGCCGCACCGGCTGGTCGTGCCGCGTGGTGATCGCACGCAATCAATCATCGAGCCGATGCTCACCGATCAGTGGTTCGTCGCGATGAGCCAGCCGGCGCCCGAAGGCACACTGCATCCGGGCAAGTCGATCGCGCAAACCTCGCTGGACGTGGTGCGCCGCGGCCAAATCAAGTTCGTGCCGGAAAACTGGACCACCACGTACTACCAGTGGCTGGAGAACATTCAGGACTGGTGCATCTCGCGCCAACTCTGGTGGGGCCACCAGATTCCCGCCTGGTATGCGGATGATGGGCAGGTGTTCGTCGCACACAGCGAAGCCGATGCCCTAGCACAGGCCCGTGCTCAGGGCTATAACGGCGCGCTCAAGCGCGACGAGGACGTGCTCGACACGTGGTTCTCGTCCGCGCTCGTGCCGTTCTCCTCGCTTGGATGGCCCCAATCGACGCCGGAACTCGAGCACTTCCTACCCTCGTCGGTGCTGGTAACGGGCTTCGACATCATCTTCTTCTGGGTCGCCCGAATGGTGATGATGACCACCCATTTCACCGGCAAGGTGCCGTTCCACACCGTGTATGTGCACGGCCTGGTGCGCGACGCTGAAGGCCAGAAGATGTCCAAGAGCCGCGGCAACACGCTCGATCCGATCGACATCGTTGACGGCATCGACCTAGAGACGCTCGTCGCCAAGCGCGTAACCGGGTTGATGAATCCGAAGCAGGCGGCATCGATCGAGCAAAAGACGCGCAAAGCGTTCCCGGACGGGATTCCTGCCTACGGCACCGACGCGCTGCGCTTCACGATGGCATCGATGGCCACGCTCGGGCGCAACGTGAGCTTCGATCTGGCGCGCTGCGAAGGCTATCGCAACTTCTGCAATAAATTGTGGAACGCCACGCGCTTCGTGCTAATGAATTGCGAGGGGCATGATTGCGGTATCGCGCCGTGCCAAGGCGATTGCGGGCCGCACGGCACGCTCGATTTTTCGCCCGCCGACCGGTGGCTCGTATCGCTGTTGCAACGGGTCGAGGCCGATGTCGAGAAGGGCTTTGCCGACTACCGCTTCGACAACATTGCAAACGCGATCTACAAGTTCGTCTGGGATGAGTATTGCGACTGGTACGTCGAATTGGCCAAAGTCCAGTTGCAGACCGGCACGCCGGCGCAGCAGCGCGGCACGCGGCGTACGCTGCTCAGGGTGCTCGAGACAATCCTGCGGCTCGCGCATCCGCTGATGCCGTTCATTACCGAGGCGTTGTGGCAGAAAGTCGCGCCGCTGGCGGGCCGGTACCCGGCCGGGACCGCGGCCGGCGACGCCTCCGTGATGATGCAGCCCTATCCACGCAGCACACCATCGAAGATCGACGAGCAGGCGGAACAGTGGGTTACCGAACTGAAGGCAGTAGTCGATGCATGTCGTAATTTACGCGGTGAGATGAACCTGTCGCCCGCCACCCGCGTACCGCTGGTGGCGGCCGGCGATGCCACGCGCCTGCGCGAATTCGCACCCTATGCCCAAGCGCTCGCGCGGTTGTCGCAAGTCCAGGTGCTCGCAGACGAAGCCGCGCTCGACCAGCAGGCGCATGGCGCGCCTGTCGCCCTTGTCGGCTCGAGCAAGCTGGTACTGAAGGTCGAGATCGACGTTGCCGCCGAACGTGAGCGACTGACCCGCGAAATCAGCCGCATCGGCGACGAACTGGCCAAATGCAATACGAAGCTGCAAAACGAGCGTTTTGTGGCTCGCGCACCGGCCGCCGTCGTTGACCAGGAGCGCAAAAGATTGGCAGATTTTGAGTCGAGGTTGGCAAAACTGACCACCCAACTCGAGCGGCTTCCGGCATAAAGTGCAGGGTTATCTGCTATGACAGGGCGATATTTTTTGTCGCGCTGTTCATTTTCCCAATATCGGGCTAACGTAGTACAACCGGAAACGAACAAGGTAATCGAAGATGCTCAAAGTTACTAAGGCAGTGTTTCCCGTGGCAGGTCTTGGCACGCGGTTCCTCCCAGCCACCAAGGCGAGCCCGAAAGAAATGCTTCCAGTGGTCGACAAGCCGCTGATTCAGTATGCGGTTGAGGAAGCGATTGCCGCAGGTATCACCGAAATGATTTTCGTGACAGGCCGCAGCAAGCGCGCGATTGAGGATCACTTTGACAAGTCGTATGAGATCGAAGCGGAACTCGAGGCTCGCGGCAAGGACAAGTTGCTCGAGCTAGTGCGCGGAATCAAGCCCAGCCACGTTGACTGCTTCTACGTTCGCCAGCCCGAGGCGCTCGGGCTCGGGCATGCGGTGCTGTGCGCAGAAAAACTCGTCGGCGATAACCCGTTCGCGGTCATCCTCGCCGACGATCTGCTGTACGGTCGCCCGCCCGTGATGAAGCAAATGATCGACGTATTCGATCACTACCACAGCTCGGTGATCGGCATCGAGGAAGTGCCGCACGAGGAAACGAAGTCGTACGGCATCGTCGACGGCAAGGAATGGGAAGACAACATCGTCAAGATGTCAGGCATCGTCGAGAAGCCAGCCCCGGAGGTCGCGCCATCCAATTTTGGCGTGGTCGGCCGCTATGTGCTCAAGCCGCGCATCTTCAGTCACTTGCGTGCACTGAAGCCAGGCGCGGGCGGTGAATTGCAATTGACCGATGCGATCCAGTCGCTGCTCGGCGACGAGCAGGTGCTCGCGTACAAGTACCACGGCACGCGCTTCGACTGCGGCAGCAAGCTCGGCTACCTAAAGGCAACAATCGAGTTCGCGCTGCAGCACCCGGAGGTTCGCGACGAGTTCGCCGAATACCTACGCACCCGCTCGCCGGTACTCGAAGGCTAACGCCGCGGCACGGCGCCGCAGCTTGCGGCGCGTTTGCTACTCAGCGCCGACGCATCAGGAACACGAATGTCCTGTCAGCGCCCGTGCTGGTTTCCACTAGCTCGTTGCCGGTCTGCTTTGCAAACGCGGCGAAATCTCGCTGCGAGCCGGGATCCGTCGCCAGCACTTTCAGGATCTGGCCACTCTGCATGTCGGCCAGCGCTTTCTTCGCACGCAAGATCGGCAAGGGGCAGTTCAGCCCCCGCGCGTCAACTTCCTTGTGAACTTCCATCGAATCCCTACCGTTAGCTCAAACGCGATGCGAGCCGCACCGCCTACGAATTGTAGCGGGAAACGACGCTGGCAGCCTGCATTGCCGGCGTGCTGACCAGACTATAACTTGATCATGCCATGTCGCCGCTGCGGCTCGCGCAGCGCTACACCGACAGCCATTGCCGGGCAATCGCCGGCTTCGCCTCGAACTCGCTACGCGCACCGGTGAAGACGATCTCACCCAAGCCCGACGGACCGCGTCCCATCACGTAGACGCGTCGCGCCAGCTCCAACGCCATTGCGGCACGCTGCTCGATCAGCACAATCGCCGTGCCGCGCGCAGCCAGCGTTGACAGTGCAACGCCAAGCTCATCGACAACACGCGGCGCGAGGCCCTCAGTCGGCTCGTCAATGATCAATACACGGGGCTGCGCGGCCCACGCCCGGGCAATGGCCAACATCTGCTGTTCCCCACCGGAGAGCACGCCCGCCTTCACGTCGGCACGGACACGCAAGCGGGGAAACAACTCGTACAGCGGCTCGAGCACCGCCGGACCCCGTGCGCGGCGCGGCAGACCGAGCAGCAAGTTCTGCGCGACGCTCAATGTCGGGAACACATCGCGGGTCTCGGCGACATAACCGACACCGGCGCGGGCAATGTCCACGGTGCGCAACGTGCCGATCTGCATGCCATCGAGCTCGATCGAGCCGCGCCGCTCAACCAGACCGACAATGGCCTTGGCCAGCGTCGAGCGGCCCACGCCATTGCGGCCAAACAGGGCGACGATCTCGCCGCCGTCCACGTGCATCGATACGTGCTGGATGACCCGCACGCCCTGGTATCCGGCCTCCAGGTGGCGCACGTCAAGTCTCATAGCGCACGCGCGGGGCCCAAGTAAGCATCGCGCACGTCCGGATTGGCGCGGATCTGCGCCGGCGTACCGGTGGCGATGACCACGCCATCAACCAGCACCGAAATCCGGTCTGCGAGATCGAACACGACGCCCATGTCGTGCTCGATCAGCAGGAGCGTGCGCCCCGCCGCCATCGCGCGGATCAATGCAAGCGCCTCGATGGCCTCTGCCCGGCTCATGCCGGCGGTCGGCTCGTCCAGCAACAGCAGTCGCGCACCACTAGCCGTGGCCATGGCCAACTCAAGCGCGCGTTGTTGGGCGTAGCTCAGTTGCGCGGCGCGGGCGCTGGCTTCGTCGCCGAGGCCCACCACCTGTAGCCAGTCGAGTGCGCGCTCACGCAGACCGCGCCACGCGGCAGGTTGTAGCCAGCGATAAAGCGGCGCGCCGCGCGGGCAAAGCATCGCACAGCACACGTTATCCAGTACCGACAACTGCGTGAACAAGTTGGGTGTCTGCAAGCCCCGCGCGACCCCAAGGCGAGCGATCCGATGTGCCGCCAACCGCCGGATCGGCCTGGCATCGAGCCGCACGGTGCCCCGATCGACCTGTGTGACGCCACTGAGCACGTTGAATACCGTGGATTTGCCTGCCCCATTCGGGCCGATCAATGCGTGAATCTCGCCGGCTCGCACGTGCAAATGCACGCCGCGCAGCACGGATGTCGCGCGGTAACTGACATGGACGTCGTCCAGCGTCACATCAAGCGCCAGACCACTCGGCGCGTGTCTCGGCCGTACCCTCGGCGCAGGATCAATGGGTTTCGCTTGTTCCGCCGTACCGGCTGCTCGTGCCGGCACGTTGGCGGCGGCGCCTGCGACGATGACTGACGCGGTGGCTTTGGCTACGGCTGGTCTCGTGGCTGCCGTAGCAGCATAGGTCGAAACCATGGCCGCCGTAGAAGCGTGGGTCGAAGCCATGGCTGCCGCAGCAGCATGGGTCGAACGCAAGCTCGTAGCAACCCGGCGCGGCGAACGCAGCGTCGTGCCACGCAGCGCGAACGCCGACACCGCCATCCATACCGCCCCGGCCACCGCGATGCCCCACCCGTTGGCGGCATGCAAGCCCGGACTGATATCTGCGCCGGTATCGCCAAATCGCCATGCATAAACTGACTGAATTACAGCGATACCGCCGGCCAGCATGCCGAGCACTGCCAGCGCACGTCCCATGCGTCTTCCGCTGAACCGTGGTAGCGCGCATCGCGCACGCCGGCTGCCCGCCAGCGATGGCGACACCCGGCGATGCAACCATGCACCGATCAGCCCGCCGGGCGCGAGCACCACGACGAGCAAGAAAAAAAGGCCGACGTACATCGGCCACGCGCGGGTGATCGACGCCAAGCCGTTCGCGATCGACACATAAACCACGGCGCCCAGGATAGGACCGGCGAACGTGCCAGTGCCGCCAATCACCACGGCGATCAACGCGGTCGCGCATGTTGCAACGCTCGCATTGTCCGCGGTGGCGATCTCAAAGGTCACCACCGATAGTGCGCCGGCGACGCCGGCAAAGAATGCGGCAATGACCGTCATCGCCCACCTCACGCGCGACGGATCCACGCCGACGAATGCCGCCCGTCGCGGATTGTCGCGCACCGCATTGGCCACGTGCACGAGCGGCGTGCGTAATAACCAGGCGATCAGCATGCATGAGGCCAGTGCGACCACGACCACCAGGCCATAGGCCGCGCGCGTCGCACCGAAATCGATACCGAGCCAGCCCGGGACGGCGCCGCGGTCGATCATCACGCCACCCACGCCGCCAAACCATTCCGGCACGGTGCTCGCGGCAGTCGCGACCAGTTCGCCGAGCCCCAGCGTCACCATCGCGAAGGTCACGCCACCCCGGCGCGCACTGAGCCACCCGGCCGGGACGGCAACAAGCGCCGCACCTGCGCCGCCGACCACCGGCAGCCACGGCGCGGACAATGCCCACGCGTTGGCCACGCGCGCCGCCGCCAATGCGCCGATGCCGTAATACATGGCATGGCCAAACGACAGCAGGCCGGTTTGACCGAGCAACAAATCGTACGACAGCGCGAACACAATCAGCACGGCCGCCTGAGACGCGAGCGCCAGCGCCGCGCCGCTCGGCTCGCCGTGCGCCAGCGGCAGCAGCGGTAGCGCGGCGAGCACGGTTGTCAATATCAGCCCGCCCCACGGCAGCCGCCGCACGTCGCGGTCGATCCGCATGCCACGCGGGGCCTGGCGATGCACCATCATGTGTCCAGCTCCACATGGCCACGCACCAGCCCGCCCGGACGCAACGCCAACATGATGATTAGCAACACAAAGGGCGTTACTGGCGCGAGTTGTGCCAACGTGATGCGGCCCCATGCGCCGGTCTCGTCCACCGTCGGCAACACCCAATGGAGCAGCGCGCCAAGCCGTATGTCGAGTCCGACAAGCAGCGTCTGCACGATGCCAAACAACAGCGATGCGGCGAATGCGCCAGCCAACGAACCCATTCCCCCCGCCACGACGATTGCGAACACGACCGAACCCAGCGTTTCGGCCATCGACGTATCCGTGACGAATGCCACGCCGCCAAGCACGCCAGCCACCGCGGCAAGCGCCGCGCCGCACGCGAACACCTGGGTATGCACACGAGCGACATCATGGCCCAGTGCCTGCACGGCGTGCGGGTGCGTGCGCGCGGCCGCGATCACCAGGCCAAGGCGAGAATACCGCAGTAGCAGCGCACAGAGGCCAAGCACGCCAGCGGAGATCGCCATCATAAAGGCACGAAGACGGGAGAATGCCACGCCATGCCAATTCACCAGTGCGCCATCGAGCCACTGCGGCACGACGGCGGGCAACGGCGAGCGGCCCCATCCTAGTTGCACGAACTCGGCAATTAGATAAGCCAGGCCGAAGGTCGCCAGCAACTGGGCAAGCGGCCCCTGACGGTGCACACGGCGCAGCACGCCAAGCTCGAAAGCGGCGGCCAGGCCGGCCACCGCGGCCGGCGCGAGGATCAACGCGGCGGCAAAGCCACCGTAGCGCGCGCTCGTGTAGCCGATGTAGGCACCGAGCATGTAGAAACTCGCATGCGCAAAGTTCATCACGCCCATCAAGCTGAACACGAGTGTCAACCCGGCACACAACAGGAACAACAGCAACCCATAGCTCAGGCCATTGAGCAACACGGCAACGAACGATTGCATCGTCAAATCCGCGAGCATTCGACGTATCGTGTCCGCCGCCCCGCTATCGAACCAGCGGCTCGAGTACCGTGCGCAACGGGTTGGTCAATCAGTTCGGCGCGGCAGCGCGGACAATACCGGTAGTCGCTGCCCAACACGCCTGCGAGGGTCGATCCCATCATCGTTTGAAATGCGCGAAAGAGCCGCCTATTGTATCGGCTTTGAGACTCCCCCTGGCCGCGCCGTGCATCGTCTGCCGCACGCCGACGATGCGACGGGCCGGCGAGCATGTGGCCAGTGGCCAGACGTGACGCTGGAACTCGCAACCGGCACCACCGGATGCCTGATCAACCGTTTGCGGGAGTTCGATATCGATGTCGCGCTGATCGCCACACCGGTGGATGGCGTGTCCCACCTCACCGACACGTTCGAACTCACGCCCGTGTATCGCGAGGAACTTGTGCTGATCGCCGCGCGCGACCACCCGCCGATCCGCCAGCCGCGGGACGTGCGCGTTGCCACGCTGATTGCATTCGAGTCAGGCTGCGCGTATCGTGCGTATGCCGAACGCTGGTACGCGCACGACGCGCTGCGGCCTCGCCGCGCGCTCGAGCTCGGCTCGTATCATGCGATCGTGGCCTGTGTCGCCGCCGGGGCCGGCATCGCCGTAACGCCCCGCTCAGTGCTCGAACTGCAACGAGCGGGCGGGCGTGAAATAGGTATATCAATGCACCCGTTGCCTGACATCGGCATGATCGGACACGCTGCTCGCATGGCGGTGCGGGTACACGTCATCCGCAGCCCGGGCGCTGCGGCAGATTCTGCTGGCTGACCTTGCCGTAGCCGTCGCGCCGCCCCACGCCGCGACGGCTACGACGACTGCGACGGTGGCGCCATCGCGGCCGCCGCAGTCCCGTCGGCGGCCGCCGCCCGCCGCCCCAACTGTGTCCACGGGCCACGCTGCGTGAGGGCCACCGGACCGTCGCCGCGACACGCGGTAACCTGCAGTGATACCCGCGGCGTGCTTACAACTGCGCCTGGATCCATTCCTTGACGCCGGAGAGCGCCGCCGGCAGCTTCGACGGATCGGTGCCGCCCGCCTGCGCCATATCCGGCCGGCCGCCGCCCTTGCCGCCGACCTGCTGCGCAACGAAGTTGACCAGCTCGCCGGCCTTGACCTTTTTGCTCGCGTCGGTCGTCACGCCGGCGATCAGGCTGACCTTGCCACCGTCGACGCTCGCCAGCACGATCGCTGCATGTTTAAGCTTGTCCTTCAGCTTGTCCACCGTTTCACGCAGCGTCTTCACATCGGCGCCTTCGAGCTGGGCCGCCAACACATGCACGCCCGCCACGTCGACCGCCTGGCTCACCAGCTCGTCGCCCTGGCTCGACGCGATCTTCGATTTAAGCTGCGCCAGTTCCTTCTCCAGCGCCCTGAACTGATCCTGCACCTGCGCGATGCGCGGGGCAAGCTCCGCCGGCTGGACCTTCAATGCCGCGGCAGCCCCCGCGAGCGTCGACTCCAGGTCCTGCACATAGCGCACTGCATTGTCGCCGGTGATCGCCTCGACACGACGGATGCCGGCCGCCACCCCCCCTTCGAACACGATCTTGAACAAACCGATGTCGCCGGTGCGCTGCACGTGCGTGCCGCCGCACAGCTCGCGCGAAAACCCCAGGTCGAGCACGCGGACCTCGTCGCCGTACTTTTCGCCGAATAGCGCCATCGCGCCCGACTTGACCGCGTCGTCGAATGGCATCACTCGCGCGAGGCCCGGCGTATTGGCCAGCACCTCGGCGTTGACAATCGCCTCGACGCGACGAATCTCGTCATCGCTGAGCGGCGCATGATGCGAGAAATCGAAACGGGTCTTGTCCGGATCGACCAGCGAGCCCTTTTGCTGCACATGCGGGCCCAGCACCTCGCGCAGCGCCTTGTGCATCAGGTGCGTCGCCGAGTGATTGCGCGCAGTGCGTGCGCGCCGCTCGGCATCGACGCGGGCGCTAACGACATCGCCGACCTTCAGCTCGCCCTGCTCGAGGGTACCGTGGTGGCCGACCACGTCGGCCTGCACCTTCAACGTGTCAAACACCGCAAAGCGCACCGTGGCATTGCCGATCGTGCCCTGGTCGCCGACCTGACCGCCCGACTCCGCATAGAAAGGCGTCTGGTCAAGCACGACCACGCCCTGCTGGCCCGCCCGCAGCGATGGCACCGCCGTGCCATCGACATACACCGCGACGACCTTGGCATCGTCGAACACGTGCTTGTCGTAGCCGTGAAATGTCGTCTTGCTGCCCGTGTAGTCGAGCGTCTGGACCATGCGGAACTTGCCGGCCGCACGCGCCTGCTCGCGCTGGCGCGCCATCGCTTCGTCGAACGCCACCTCATCGACGCCGATGCCCCGCTCACGGCACACGTCCGCTGTTAGGTCCAGCGGGAAGCCGTACGTATCGTGCAGCTTGAACGCAAGCTCACCGTCGAGCACTTTTGCGCCGCGCGCCGTCAGCTCGGACAGCGCGGCGTCCAGAATCGACATCCCATGCTCGATCGTCTCGAAGAAACGTTCCTCTTCCTGGCGCAGCACGTCGGTCACGCGCTGCTGCGCCACCTTCAGCTCAGGATACGCGGCCCCCATCTCGCCAACCAAATCCTCGACTAGCCGATGAAAGAATGGGCTCTTGCGGCCAAGCTTGTAGCCGTGGCGAATCGCGCGGCGCACGATGCGGCGCAGCACGTAGCCGCGCCCCTCATTGCCCGGAATCACGCCGTCAACGATCAAGAAGCCGCACGCGCGGATATGGTCGGCGATCACCTTCAGCGAGTTGTGCGCAAGATCCAACACGCCGGTTTCGCGAGCCGCCGCGGCAATCAACCGTTGGAATAGATCAATCTCGTAGTTGCTGTGCACGTGCTGCAGCACCGCGGCGAGCCGCTCCAGGCCCATGCCGGTATCGACGCACTGCTTGGGCAACGGCGTCAGGTTGCCTTGCGCATCGCGGTTGAATTGCATGAACACGAGATTCCAGATCTCGATGAAGCGTTCGCCCTCCTCATCGGCCGATCCGGGCGGCCCACCCCACACCTGCGGGCCATGATCATAAAAAATCTCCGAGCACGGGCCACAGGGACCGGTATCGGCCATTTGCCAGAAATTGTCCGATGCATAGCGGGCGCCCTTGTTGTCGCCGATGCGGATGATCCGCTCGAGCGGCACGCCAATTTCGTTGGCCCAGATGTCGTACGCCTCGTCGTCCTCGTGGTAGACGGTCACGGTCAGCTTCTCAGGCGGCAGCTGGTAGACGCGCGTGAGTAGCTCCCACGCATAGTGGATCGCGTCGCGCTTAAAATAGTCGCCGAACGAGAAGTTGCCCAGCATCTCGAAGAACGTATGGTGCCGAGCGGTATAACCGACGTTCTCCAGATCATTGTGCTTGCCGCCGGCCCGCACGCTGCGCTGCGCGGTTGTGGCCCGCGAGTACGGCCGCGTGTCGGCGCCCAGAAACACGTCCTTGAATTGCACCATGCCGGAGTTGGTGAACAGCAGCGTCGGATCGTTGGTGGGCACGAGGCTCGACGAGCGAACGATCGTATGGCCCTTCGATTCAAAGAACCTCAGGAACTTCTCGCGGATTTCAGCGGCTTTCATAGCGTGCTTCGAGTGGTCTGTCGCTGGCGCGCCAGCGCATCGGGTGAATCCGGACACGGACGCGTCCGTTTAAACGATTGATTATACGGGATGTACGCACCGGCCCACCCCCGTATAATTGCTGCAACCGCCGCACTTGCAAGAAGACATGTTCGGTTGATGGGAGCCCTGACTCACCTGCGCGTCCTGGAGCTGACGCGCGTGCTCGCCGGCCCCTGATGCGCACGCGTCGCGATCGCCGCTCTGATGACTAACATGGATTCGAGCGCCACCATGCCGCTGGCCGAATGGCTCGGCTACAACACGGCCACGCTCGCCGCATTACGCGAGCAACGGGTCATCTGACATGAAGCGTGCGCCCAACACATGGTTCAAGCCGTGGCCCGACCTGCGGCACAACCTGCCGTTGTTCAGCGCGCTGGGCCTGGCCGCGACGCTCGCGCTGCAGTAGGGCAGGCATCCATACGCAATCGATACGCTTGCATTGCCGGTGTCGCTCCTCTACCTCGCCTTTGCCGCGATGGTGCTCGCCTGCACGCTCCAGTGCTGCGGCGCGCTCGTACTCGCTTTCGTGCCGGACGGCGCCGCGCGGCGGCTCGACGCCGTGCTGCATCACCTGGAGCGCCGCGTGTCGGCATGTTCGTCGAGCGCCGACTCGCTGTTGTTCGGCTTCACGCTTGGGCTGGCACTGCTGCACGATACTCTCGGCGCGCTGCAGTCGTCGAGCTGCGCCGTGCTTGCGATCGCGCTCGCCGAGATAGGCGCGAAAGCCACGCACCGCCGTCGCGAGGGCTTTGCCACGCTCTATCCGCTGACGTTGTTGATCGTGCTCAACTGTAGTTTGTGTTAGCGCCCGCGCCCCGCTCATACTGAGCGTCGCGCAAGCGCGACGCCGCATCGAACAGCCGCCCTACCGGATCACCCTCGCGACGCCGCGCTTGCGCGGGTCCGTCACCGGCTCAGGTGTATCGCCGTTGATCTTTACGAGTTGGACGTCGCCGTTGAACGCCTGCCCTTCCAGCGTATAGCCAAGCGTCTGGAGCTGCTGCGCAAGCTCGCCCTCGATCGGCCGGTACGGCTCCCAGAAAATCGTGTTGGGCGGCAGCAACTGATGATGAAAGCGCATCGCGGCAATGGCCTCGTTGGCCGGCATCTTGAAGTCGTACAGGTCGGTGATGACCTGAAACACGGACGTGAAGATGCGCGAGCCGCCTGGCGTGCCGACCACCAGCGCGAGCTTGCCGTTGCGCGTAAGGATCGTCGGCGTCATCGACGACAGCGGCCGCTTGCCGGGCTCAATCGCATTGGCATCGCTGCCGACCACCCCGTACAGGTTCGGCACACCGGGCTTGGACGAGAAGTCGTCCATCTCGTTGTTTAACAGGAAGCCCGCACCTTCGACGACCACCCCGGAGCCAAAATAGCCGTTGATCGTATAGGTATTCGACACGGCGTTGCCCCACTTATCGACTACCGAGTAGTGCGTAGTCTCGGCGCGTTCATTCGCCGTGACACGGCTCACGCGCTGTGCAGTGACCATGCCCAGGCCTGGCTGCACGCTGCGGGTGTCCGACGGCGCCTTCGGGTTGACCTCGGCCGCCCGCTTGGCCAGATACGGCTCGTCGATCAACTGCGCGACCGGCACCTTGTAGTAATCTGGATCACCCAGGTATTGCGCGCGGTCGGCAAACACGCGCTTCTCAATCTCCGCGACCAGGTGGATGTACTGCGGCGAGTTCAGTGGCACGTCGGCGAAGCGGCTTCGCAGGTTCTCCTTCATCTTCAGCAACTGGATCAACCCGATGCCGCCCGAGCTCGGCGGCGGCGCGGTGATGACCTGATAGCCGTGCCAGTTCGCGATGATCGGCTGGCGCCACACGGCTCGGTACTGCTGCAGGTCATGCCGGGTGATCCACTTGCTGCCGCGCGTCTGCGCGGCGATCAACTCGGCGATCCTGCCGGTATAGAATTCGCGACCGCCGTGATCAGCAATGCGTTGCAGCGTCTGAGCCAGCTCCGGTTGCTTGAACGTAGTACCGGCCTTCAACGCACCGAAATAGCGGCTGAAATTGGTCTTGCCCTCATAGTGCTTTTCCTCCGCTTCGCGCACCTGCTGCAGTTGCGGCTCGACTTCGAAGCCTTGGCGCGCGTACTGGATTGCCGGTGTCAGCACCTGCTTCCATGTCAAGCGTCCAAAGCGGCGATGCACCTGCCACATGCCGTCAACGGTGCCCGGCACCCCGGCGGCCTTCTCGCCGACCAGGCTCATACCGCTGACCACCTTGCCCTTGCCATCCAGATACATGGTGCGCGACGCGGCGGCCGGCGCGCGCTCGCGGTAGTCGACGAAGTACGGCTTGCCTTCCACGTACAGCGTCATGAAGCCGCCCCCGCCAAGATTGCCCGCCTCCGGATACGTGACTGCCAGCGTGAACGCGATGGCCACCGCCGCGTCGATCGCGTTGCCGCCCTCGTTGAAGATCTGCTGGGCGGCATCGGCGCTGTACTTGTCAGCCACCGCGATGGCCGACGCGGTCAGCACCGGGGTTTGGACCGGCGCCCTCGCAAAGGCCGCTTCGTTGCCGACGAAGGACAACGGCAACGACAGTGCAACCGCATTGGCCACGATGCTTAACATGGCGCGCGACCACCGACAGGTGTCGTCCAAACTCATGATGTCTCCTTAATTTATTTAATATATTAAATAATATTGCGTTACCGACCGGCGCGGCGCAACACGTTAGAAAGCGCGCCAGTGAGGACTACGTTTTTTATCGCCCAGAATCACGCATCAATGGCCCGCGCCGACCAGGCCGCCAGCAGCCGCGCCCACCACCGTGCCCAGCGGCCCACCGGTCAACACGTAACCGAGTGCGCCCCCGGCCGACGCACCAATCGCCGCGTGTTTTTCTGAGCGCGACAACGAGCCGCATGCGGACAATGCCGGAACGAGCGATACCAGGACCACCAACTTTGCGAGCGTCGACGCCTTCGCGTTCATTTCTTCTCCTTTGAGCGGGGCCGCGCGCATGCGCGAGCTCAGGGATCCTAAGAGACCGAGGCGCGGGGTGGCAATCAGTTTTACGGGCTGTTACAGATGTTACGGTCGCAGCCCCGCCAGCAGATCGCGCCGCACAGCCCGCGCCACGCCGTCACGTCGGGTAAAATGCAATGTCATGAATATTGTCCGGCCCGGGCACGGGCCGGCCCACCCTGCCCGCTCATGAATATCGAACGCAACAACGCAAGATCGGGTGCCAAGCCCGGCCAACACCCTGCCGCCTCTGCTGGCGTACCGCCGGCCGGCGGCGGTTCGGGCGCACCCACAAACGCATCGGCTGAACCGGCCACCGCATCGAACTTCATCCGCAACATCATCGATGACGACAACCGGTCCGGGAAGTGGGGCCAACGGGTCGAGACGCGCTTCCCGCCGGAGCCGAACGGCTACCTGCACATCGGCCATGCCAAGAGCATCTGCGTGAACTTCGGCATCGCGCGCGACTACGGCGGCGTTTGCCACCTGCGTTTTGACGATACGAACCCAGAAAAGGAAGATGTCGAGTATGTGAACTCGATCATCGACGCGGTCCGGTGGCTCGGCTTCGATTGGCAGAAGGACGGTCGCGAGCACCTGTACTTCGCCAGCGACTACTATGACAAGCTGTACGCGTTCGCCGAGCTGCTCATTCAGCGCGGCAAAGCCTATGTGGACAGCCAGAGCGCGGAGCAGATGCGCGCCACACGCGGCACACTGACCGAGCCTGGCACGCCGTCACCGTATCGCGATCGCACGCCGGAGGAAAACCTGGCGCTGTTTCGCCGGATGAAGGCTGGCGAATTCGCCGAAGGCACGCATGTGCTGCGCGCCAAGATTGACATGGCGTCGCCGAACATCAACATGCGCGACCCAGTCATCTACCGGATCCGCTTCGCCCATCACTATCGCACCGGCGATGCATGGTGCGTGTATCCGATGTACGACTACACGCACTGCATCTGCGATGCGCTGGAGAACATCACGCATTCGCTATGCACACTGGAGTTCGAGGATCATCGGCCGCTGTACGACTGGTTTCTCGCGGAGCTGGCCGATGCCGGCATCTTCACGCGCCCGCTGCCGCAGCAAATCGAGTTCTCGCGGCTCAACCTGACGTACGTGATCACGAGCAAACGCAAGCTGCTGCAACTGGTCGAGGGCAAGCACGTAGACGGCTGGGACGATCCGCGCATGCCGACGATCGTTGGGTTGCGCCGTCGGGGCTTCACGCCAGGGAGCATCCGGCTGATGTGCGAACGCACCGGATTGACCAAGATCAACTCGTGGATCGACTTTGGACTGCTCGAGGCGGCACTACGCGAGGACTTGGACGAGAAGGCGCCTCGCGCAATCGCCGTACTCGATCCGCTCAAACTTATCGTGGACAACTATCCGCAAGATAGCGAGGAAACATGCAGCGCGCCGGTGCATCCGCATCACCCGGAGCGCGGCACGCGGACCTTCCCGTTCTCGCGGGAGCTGTGGATCGAGCGTGAGGACTTCAACGAAAATCCACCAAAGGGCTATTTCCGGCTGTTCCCGGGTAATCGCGTGCGGCTGCGCTACGGTTTCGTCGTCGAATGCACGGGCGCGGACAAGGATGAGCACGGCAACATCGTCGCGGTGCATTGCAACTATTTCTCGGACAGCAAGTCGGGGACCGAGGGTTCGAACCATTACAAGGTCAAGGGTAACATCCACTGGGTCAGCGCCGCGCATGCGTACCGCGCCGAGGTGCGCCTATACGACCGGCTGTTCAAGGAGCCGCAGCCGGATGCCGGCGGTCGTGACTTCCTCGAAGCGCTGAACCCGGATGCTAAACGCGTGGTCACCGCCTACCTGGAGCCGGGCGCACAACAATTCCTACCTGAGGACCGGGCTCAGTTCGAGCGACACGGCTACTTCGTCGCGGACCGTGTCGATTCAGTGCCCGGCCAGCCGGTGTTCAACCGAATCGTCAGCCTGCGTGACAGTTGGGGCAAGTCTGCATAACGAGTTGCATGCAGCGGGCGCGCGTCGTTGCAAAAGCCGCGGCGGGCGCGCGCCGTTGCAAAAGCCGCGGCGGCCCGGCGCCGCCCGTCGGGCCGCCGCCATGCTCAAGTTCGGCGTGCGTGCGCCAGCCGATCGCTCAGCCAGCGGCCCAACACGTTCACCAGCAAGCCGCCCATCACCAGAATCGCACCGAGCCACAGCGCCGCGGTGCTCAGCCCGACGATTGGCACCAACAGTGAAAACGGCGCGACCTGCGCGGCCGGGTAGCGCATCAACAAGCGGCCCCACAAGCTGCAGCCAAGCAGCGTGGCACCAAATGCCAGGTAGGCCACCGCGAACACCGACGCAGCCGAGATCTGGGTGACCGACGCCCAGATCTGCGCCGGCCCCTCGAACCAGAGGGACAGTGCGATGAACGGCAATGGCGGAATCAGGCTGGACCAGACCACCAGTCCCAACAAATCGACGTTGCCGATCCTGCGCATCACGACATTACCCAGCGCCCACATCGATGCCGCGAGCAGCGTGAGCACGAAGCCGGCGGCCGGCATCGCATGTTGACTCTGTATGCCGATGACGGCTAGCCCGATCGTCGCAATCGCCAACGCGAGCAAATTGTGCGGCTGCCAACGCTCACCGAGCAGCAGCGCGGCGAACACCAGCGTGAAGAATGCTTGCGATTGCAGCACCAGTGATGCTAGTCCGGCGGGCATCCCAACGTACATGGCCATGAACAGTAACCCGAGCTGGCCTAATGAGATGGTCGCGCCATAAGCCAGGAAAAGCGGCCACGGCACGGCTGGCCGCCTGACGAAGAACACAGCGGGAAAAGCCGAAAGCAGAAAACGCAGCGCGCCGAGCAGCATCGGCGGCAGACCGTGCAGCCCGACCTTGATGACGACAAAATTGACGCCCCATACTGCGATCACGACAAACGCGAGCAACAGGTCCTTTGGCGACATCCAGCACTCCTTGACGGCTTATTATGGGGGTAAGCCGCGCGGCGACCTTGCCCAAGCCACGCGAACGACCAACAGAATAACCCGCTTGTCAGGCTTATGGAGCCGGCAGCGCTATCGGCGGCATGCCGCGCCAATAAAAAAGCCCCGCCCGCCAATACGGGAGAGGCTGTGCGAACGCCGCGATGCCGCGGGGAGCGGTACACGACGCTTCGAACGCGACCGCGCCCGGATCGGTTACTTCGAACCGGTGCCGCCGCTATCGGGGTGGCTCGCCGCCTTTTGTTGCTCGGCACGCTTCACCTTCGCACCGTGATGGTGGCGTGCATGGTGCTTTTTGGTGTTCACGCCGCTGGCGGCCACCGGCGCGGACGCTGTCACGGCAGGCGCGGACGCCGCCACGGGCGTCGATGCCGCGCCTTGCGCGTATGCCGCGGAAGCGGCGAACAGACCAGCGGTCAATGCGATCAGCAGCTTACTCATGTCGGACTCCTTTTCCGAACGCGCGAAACAGTCGCGCTTGGCTACAAAAACGCGATGGCCAACAACACCGTTGACGGCGAAAAGTAAGCAGTTGTAACGCCTCGTGCAGTACCGTACACACAGCGACGTTCCAATCGGCGTCCCAATCAGTATCTATTTATCTGGGAGCCACTAATGTCCGCTGCGTTGACACGTGTCGGTGACGCTGGACGCTGGCTGCCACCTCGACGTGCCGCCTGAGCACGAGCACGAGCACGAGCACGAGCACGAGCACGAGCACGAGCAGCACGCAGTCTATCTGGTCGATGGCAAATTGGACGTGGATGGCACAGCGATCGAGTCGGCCCAGATGGCGGTACTCGATGCCGGCACCGTGGCGCAACTGAGCAGCGCGGGCGATGCTCGCGTGATGCTGGCCGGTGGCGTGCCACTTGACGGCGAGCGCTTCATCCACTGGAATTTCGTTTCCAGCTCGCGCGAAAAGATCGAGTGCGCGCAACAGGCATGGCGGCAGCAGACGATGGACAAGGTGCCCGGCGAGACCAAATGGGCTCCGTTACCGGACCGTTGAATTACGCAAGATCGCCCTCATCTGGTAGCCGGATAGCCAATTCTTTTTTGCGAGGAACATGATGGACACGACGCTTGAAACTTTCGAGCAGGACGTGATCGCCGCATCGAGAAACGTGCCAGTACTGGTCGACTTCTGGGCGCCCTGGTGCGGCCCATGCAAGGTCCTCGGCCCGCTGTTGGAAAAAATCGAGCGCGAGTACGGCGGACGCTTTAAGCTCGCGAAAGTCAACTTTGACGACAGTCCGGAGCTGGCACAGCATTTTGGCATTCGCAGCATTCCGCACGTGATCGCGTTCGTCGACGGCCGGCCAGTGGACCAGTTCGTCGGCGTGCTGCCGGAAGGGCAATTGCGCCGCTTCATCGACCAGTTGGTGCCTGACGCCGCCGAAACTGAGCGCCGCGCCGCGCACGCCCTGCGTGCCCAGGGCCGCACCGACGAAGCGCTGGGCCGATTGCGCACGGCACTAGCACTCGATCCGGGATTTGACGAGGCGCGCCTGGACCTGATTGAGTGGCTGCTCGACGACGATCGTTTCGATGACGCGCGGGCCGAGGCCGAATTTTTGTCGCCGCGGACCACGCAGGGTATCGACGCGCGCTACAACGCGCTGAAGACCCGGCTGGACGCGGCCGCGGTGGCCACCGAGTTGCCTGATACGAGCGCGCTGGAAGCGCGCATCGCGAACGATCCGGGGGATCTGGAAGCACGCTTTGATCTTGCCAGCCAATGGATCGCCGCGCGTCACTATGCCGGCGCGCTCGAGCAGTTGCTGGAGATCGTCAAGCGCGACCGCTCGTTCCGTGACGACATCGGTCGCAAGACAATGCTGTCGGTATTCGATCTCGCGTCAGGGCAACCGCACCTGGTCTCGCAGTGGCGCCGCAAGCTGAGCAGCGCACTATTCTGAGCAGCCGTGCGCCGAACCCGGCTGGCGCGCGGCCAGCACGCGCAGCACATAGGCTGCGGCGGCAAAGCCGAAGCTGCCGGTCACGCACACGCTCGAGCCAAAGCCCGCGCAGTTGAGCCCGATCGGCGCCGTACCAATGTCCGGCGCACCAGCATACGCGGCCTCCCCGCCGTCCAAATCGCATGCGGCCGCTTGCGGATAGATCAACGGCTCATCGGAGTAGACCGCCGGGACGTTGAACTTGGCCTTCGGCCCGCGCGGGAATCCGTGGTGTTTGCGCAACTGCGCCCGCACCTTGGCTAATAGCGGATCCTGTATTGTGCGGGCCAGATCGTCGATGCGAATCCGCGTCGGATCGAGTTGCCCGCCCGCACCGCCCACCGTCACCAACGGCACCCGGTGCCGGACGCACCATGCAATCAGCGCCGTCTTGGTGCGTACGCTATCGATGGCATCGACGATGAAGTCGTACCCGATGCCCAGCCGTGCGTCCAGGTTGTCGGCTTCGACAAAATCCTCGACTTGCGTGACGACGCACTGCGGATGGATCGCCGCGATCCGCTCGGCCATTGCGCCGACCTTCGGCTTGCCATAGTTACCGTTCAACGCATGGATCTGGCGATTCGTGTTGCTTTCCGCAACGTGGTCCAGGTCGATCAGCGTCAGGCGCCCAATCGCACTACGCGCCAGCGCTTCGGCCACCCACGAGCCGACCCCGCCGATGCCCACGACTGCGACATGGCAACGCTCGAATGCCTGCAGCGCGGCTGCGCCGTACAATCGTGCTACGCCGCCAAAACGGCGCGGATGGTCAGCGGTCTCGAATTCCCCGGTTTCCGGGGCTGGCTCGGCTGGCGCCGCGCGCGCGGCGCACGGCTCGGATGACGCGGTATGGATGGCATGCGAAGCGGACATGGTCTAGCGTTGAAGAAGCAGAAGGAGCGCCGCCGCGCATCATGCGCGATGCGGTGGCCAAACCGCTATTGTGCCTTGCCTGCGGCGGCTGCGTCGCCCTATCGAGCGGCTATCGTCGTCTTCCGATATACTCGACCCATAGTAAGCGACCGCATAAAAAGATGAGCTTCCTCGCTGATCTACGCAAGAACTACGCGCTTGGCACATTATCGGAGGCCGATGTCGACGCCGATCCGATCAAGCAGTTCGAACGCTGGTTCGAACAGGCGCTCAACGCACAGCTTCCCGAACCGAATACGATGACACTGGCCACCGTCGACGAGCGTGGCCGGCCGGACGCCCGCATCGTACTGGTCAAGGGGGTCGATGCGCAAGGTTTCACGTTCTTCACCAACTACCAAAGCCGCAAGGGTCGCGAACTGGCGCACAACCCGTACGCCACGCTGCTCTTCTATTGGATTGAGCTAGAGCGCCAGGTCCGCATCGAAGGCAGGGTGAGCCAGATCGCCGACGCCGAAAGCGACGCCTATTTCGCGTCCCGTCCGCTCGGCTCACGCATCGGTGCGTGGGCGTCGGAGCAAAGTGCGGTGCTGCACGATCGCGCACAACTGCAAGCGCGTGAAGCGCACTTCGCGGCGCAGTTCGGCAACCACCCGCCGCGGCCGCCGCACTGGGGCGGCTACCGGCTGGTGCCGGACGCGGTTGAGTTCTGGCAGGGGCGGCCATCGCGGCTACACGATCGAATCCAGTACCTGCGCAATCCGGACAACACTTGGAGGATCGTGCGCCTGTCGCCGTGACCCTGCCTGCCAATGCCGGTGCGTTGCGAGACAAGGCTTCACGCGAAGCCACGTCGCGTGGCCGGAAGGTTTGCATCACAGACGAACAACAGTTGCTTTGCTTGCGTTTCAACGAACAGGAGAATTCTTATGTTCTGGGAAAAAAAGCTTGCGCAATGGGTTTCGGAAGTGCGCGAAAAGACTAATCTGCCCGCACGTCTGGTCCTGTGGGATGGACAGCAGCATGATTTCGGCAAGTTTGCGGCGCCGCAAGTCACGCTGAAGGTCAACACGGCGGCGGCGCTGCCGCTGCTGCTGGATCCGAGCCTGGACCACCTCGGCGAGGCATACATCAAGGGCAAGATCGATATCGAGGGCAAGCTGTCCGATGTGATCCGCGTCGGCTACTCGCTGGCCCGCAGCACCGTTACCCATGCCAGCAAGCTGGCGCGCGTGCGGCGCTATTTTACGCACACGAAAGCCTCGGACAAGAAGGCAATCCAGTACCACTACGATGTGTCCAACGCGTTCTACAAGCTGTGGCTGGACAAAAACATGGTTTATTCGTGCGCCTATTTCGAAAATGGCGACGAGGATCTGGATACCGCGCAACTGAAGAAAATCGACCACATTCTGACTAAGATCCAATTGCAACCTGGGCAACGGTTGCTCGATATCGGCTGCGGTTGGGGCACGCTCGTGCTGCGCGCGGCGCAGAAGTTCGGCGCGCAGTGTGTTGGCGTCACGCTGTCCGAAAATCAATTCGCGCTGGCCACGCAACGCGTCAAGGACGCGGGGCTGCAGGACAGAATCGAGATCCGGCTGCAGGACTACCGCGACGTGTCGGGGCAATTCGACCGCGTCACCAGCGTCGGCATGTTCGAGCACGTCGGTCGCAAAAACCTGCCGCTGTACTTCAGCAAGATCCGCGAGTTGCTTACGGACGACGGCATCGCAATGAACCATGGCATCACGTCGAGCGACTTCAACAGCGGCGAAACCGCGCTGGGCGGCGGCGAGTTCATCGACAAGTATGTTTTCCCCGACGGCGAACTGCCCCATATCAGCCTGGCGCTGGAAGCGATGCAGCGCGGCGGGCTGGAGGCCATCGACGTCGAAAGCTTGCGTCGACACTACGCGCGCACGCTCGAATTGTGGACCGAGAATTTCGAGAAATGCGCAGCCGAAGCAAGGTCACTCGTCGATGACGAGAAATTCCGCATCTGGCGTGTGTACCTGGCCGGGTGCGCGTACGCGTTCGACAACGATGACGTGTCGATCTATCAAGTGGTATGCCGCAAGGCCGGACGACCCGCGTGCACGCTGCCCTGGTCGCGCCGCTACATGTACGCCAATCCGCTGTGACCGAGCAAGCACCCTCCAACGACGGCCAATTTCATTTGTTCGGCACGTCCCCGCCAGCGGCGGCGCCGGCCGATACCGACAAGTCTGCGACCGCCGCGTCGGCGCGCCACCGCTCGCGCGGGGAGATCCTGCCGGCGCGCATTGACGAGCGTTGCCGACAACTGGGCGCTGCGTTGCCGCCTAACGTGCGCCTCGGCACATCGTCATGGTCGTACCCGGGATGGAACGGCCTCGTCTATGGCGACGAATACAGCGACAGCCGTTTGTCGCGCAATGGGTTGGCTGCCTACAGCGCGCATCCGCTGCTGCGCAGTGTCAGCATCGACCGGACCTTCTATGCGCCACTGTCCGTCGGCGACTATGCGCGTTACGCGTCGCAGGTGCCCGACGCATTCCGCTTCACTGTCAAGGCGACGTCGAGCATTACCGATGCGACGGTACGCGGCGAGCGCGGCATGCCGGGCGAAGCCAATCCATGCTTCCTTGATACCGGGCTGGCACGGCGCGAGTTCATCGAGCCTTGCCTGCAAGGGCTCGGCCACAAGGCAGGCGCACTGGTGTTCCAGTTCCCGCCGTTGCCCGACAGATGGATCGCCGAGCCAGCCACGTTCGTCCAGCACTTGCAGCCGTTTCTGGAGGCGCTACCAGCGCTGCCCGACGGGGTCGTGTACGCGGTAGAAATCCGCGACGCGATCCTGCTGACGCCCCGGCTGATGAAGGCCCTGCGGGCCGCGCGCGTGCGCTACTGCATCGGCATCCACGCACGGATGCCGTCCGTGCAGCGCCAGGCTACCGCACTGGCGCTGCTCGACGGCGACACGCCCGGCCCGTTGGTCGTGCGCTGGAATCTTCATGCAGGATTGAAACACCAACAGGCAGAAACGCGGTACGCCCCATTCGACACGATGCTCGATGAGGACCGCGACACGCGCGAGGCGCTCGCCGCGCTGGCAGCGCGACACGCACGCGCAGGCCAGTCCGTGCTGATCACGGTCAGCAACAACGCCGAGGGATGTGCCCCGCTCTCGTGCATCGCGCTGGCCGACGCAATCGTTACCCATCTGGCTGCGCCCGGATAGTCTCGCCGCCGTGCACGGTGTCGCGTAGCGGGCTTGGCCGGGCGCTCTGCCCCGGCATGCTGGCATGCCAGCATGCCAGCGGCCAGCGCGAACATGGTTCTGCGTCGCTATGCGCGCCGCGACTTAAGCCGGTGCGCAAAACGCTGCCGGAACTTGGCCACCTTCGGCGCGATCACGAATGCGCAATAGCCCTGTGCTGGGTGGTTCGCGAAATAGTTTTGATGATAGGCTTCGGCCGGCCAATAGTTTCCCGCCAGCGGCTCGATCTGCGTGACGATCGGCGCATCATAGAACCGACGCGCCGCAAGCTCATCGCGCATCGCCGTCGCAATGCATGCCTGTTCAACCGAATGCGTAAAGATCACCGACCGGTACTGAGTGCCGACGTCGTTACCCTGCCGATTCAATTGCGTCGGATCGTGCGTGGCAAAGAAAATCTCCAGGATTTCGCGATAACCGATCACCGCCGGATCGAAGGTCAGATTGACGACCTCCGCATGCCCAGTCTCGCCGTTGCACACCGCTTCGTACGATGGAGCGTCGACATGGCCACCCGCGTAGCCTGACTCAACGGCCGTGACACCTTCGACATCTAGGAATACCGCTTCGAGGCACCAGAAACATCCTCCGCCCAGCGTCGCCACTTCGTTCATCGTTGCCCCCTCTCAATCAGTCGGGAATCGCCCATCGAGTTAGGCATCCCATCATCATGCGGTATGCCCATCGAGTCAGGCATCCCGTTATCGTGCGATATGTCCGTCGGGCCTTGCCGCCCGCCAGCCCATCGGCGCGCGGTACCGCCCCGCGGACACCCAGCGGCTCGATCAGCCAGCCCGCGCCTGATCCGCTACAATCGTGGCTTCGCCTCATTCAACGCATCACTGCCCTCGCGTGTGCGCCCCGGCGCGCCGCTGCTCGCACTCAACCATGACGTCCGCCGCCTACCCCAATTTCGATACTGCTGCGTTTCGGCTCGCACTGGGCGAATTCGCCACCGGCGTGACCATCATCACGACGCGCGCCGAATCGGGACAATTGATCGGCATCACCGCCAGTTCGTTCAATTCCGTTTCGCTGGCGCCGCCGCTCGTGCTATGGAGCCTGGCGAAACGGGCAAGCTCGATGACCGTGTTTGAAACCAATACACATTATGTCGTCAATGTGCTCGCCGCGTCGCAGCTCGCGCTGTGCCACCGCTTCGCGACCCTGAAAGGCGACCGATTTGCCGGCGTAGCACACGCGGCCGGCGACACCGGCATGCCCATCCTGGATGGCGCCCTCGCATGGTTCGAGTGCCACAATCGCAGCCGCTACGACGAAGGCGATCACGTGATCTTCGTCGGCGAGGTCGAGCGCTGCGGCGTCGCCGGTGATGCGCGCGAACCGCTGGTGTTCCATCGCGGTGGCTTTCATACCGTCGATCCGCTCGGCTGAATCCCGCGCGGGTTTCAACGCGCGCGAGGCAGCAGTTCAACCGGGACACCAGCGCCGTCCTTCAATGTCTTCAGCACGATGTTCGAACGAATATCCATGACGCCCGGCGCCTTATACAATCGATCGATGATGAAATCCGAAAAGTGCTTCAGGTTGTGCGACAGCACGCGCAGCATGTAGTGGCTTTCCCCGGTCACGACGAATGCGCCGACCACCTCAGGCCAATCGCGCAATGCGGCAGCGAACTTCTCGTGCCAGTCCGACTGATCGTTGCGCATCGACACCTGCACGAAGGCTTCTAGCTCGAAACCTAGCTTCTCGCGGGACAACGACGCACGATAACGCTCGATCACGCCCTGCTCCTCGAGCAACCGCATCCGCCTAAGACAAGCAGACGGCGACAACGCGATCCGCTCCGCCAATTCGAGATTGCTGACGCGACCCTCCTCCTGCAGCAGCGCTAGAATCCGGCAATCGGTCGCATCGAGTGAAATTGCCTGCATAAAATTCTTCCCGCCCCTTCACCAAAGAATTTTATGCGATTTCGATTCGGCACCGCACGCCAAATCAGAAGCACTTTCGACACACCCCGGCTATCATTCGGGCATATACCCAGGTCTGCTCCTCTGGCCAATGATTTGCGCTCGGCACGCCGACATGCAAACCGAGATCACACTGGGCCTGCAAGGCGTGCTGCGACTGGGACGGATGAAGGATGAAGGCACCGCCGCGGCCGAGATCACGTCGATCATGAAGCGCAATTCATGCGGCAAGGCGCTCGACATTGCGCGCACCGCACGCGACATGCTCGGCGGCAACGGAATCTCGGACGAGTTCGGCGTGGCCCGACACTTGGTCAATCTGGAAGTCGTCAATACGTACGAGGGCACGCACGACATCCATGCACTGATCCTCGGACGGGCGCAAACGGGCATCCAGGCGTTTTTCTGACCGCGAGCGTCAATCTACGTAGACGACCCGATAGTGCCGGCCGATTTTTTCCCACTCAGCCGCCTCCTGGACCAGGCTGTACTCGGTCAGCGGGTTGTCATCAACCCAGCTGTGCGACAAGCGCACCTCGAAGCCGCCATCATGCTCGCGCACGGCCAGCATCGGGGTCGCCACGTCGATCCGGCGACGGCACAGCAGCACGGCCAGCCGCAAGCAGAACAACAGGCGCCAGTCCAGGTCCCGTGTCTGCGTGAGCTTGCCCAGCTTGCCGGCGTGGCCAAGCACGAGCGCCGCCAGCCGTGCCTGGTCAGTGCGCGAGAATCCGGGCATGTCGGCATGAGTCGCGATGTACGCCGAATGCTTATGGTAGGCACTGTGCGAGATCGACAGGCCGATTTCATGCAGCATCGCGGCCCAGCCGAGCAGCAGCGCTCCCTGCGTGCGCCGTTGTGGATCGGTTTCATTCAGTTGATTGTAAAAACCGGTTGCCAGCGCGGCGATGCGCTCGGCTTGCGCGCGATCGACACCATAGCGCCGCGAGAAGCCTTCCACCGTCACCGCACGCATGTCCTGGTGCTGTGAGCGACCCAGCAGGTCGTACAGCACACCAAGCCGCAACGCGCCATCGGTCGTATCCACGTAGTCGATGCCCAATTCCTCAAACACCGCCAGCATGATCGACAGGCCGCCGGCCAGCACTGGCACACGGTCGGCCTTGAGGGCGGCCAGCTTGAGCCGGTTCACGTTTTCCGCCTTGATCAGCGCGCGCTTCAGGCGCTCCAGTGCGCCACGCGTGATGCCGTGCGTCACGCCGGCGTCGTTGAATTGATTGGCCTCGACCAGTTCCGCAATTGCCCGCGCAGTGCCGGACGAGCCGACCGCCTGGTCCCAGCCGGTCCGCTTATACAGGCTGGAGATGACTTGGATCTCGCGCTTGGCGGCCAGCTCTGCCTGACGCATCGCGTAGTCGTCAACATTACCGCTCGGGAAGAACTGTCGACTGTGCGTCACACAACCGATGTACAGGCTCTCCATCATCAGCGGGTCATATTCGTCGCCAATGATGAACTCGGTCGAACCTCCACCGATATCGAACACCAGCCGTTTGCCGTTGCTCGCCGGCATCGAATGCGCGGCGCCCGCATAAATTAGGCGTGCTTCCTCGCGCCCGGCGATGACCTCGATCGGAAAGCCCAGTGCGCGCTCGGCCTCGTCAAGGAACTCGTCGGCGTTCTTTGCGACCCGCAGCGTGTTGGTGGCCACCGCCCGCACGTGGTCCGGATGAAAATCGCGCAGCCGCTCGCCAAAACGCTTGAGCGCGTCCCAGCCGCGTGACTGCGCTGGCTGGTCAAGGAACTTGTCACGCGTGAGGCCAGCAGCGAGCCGCACGGGCTCGCGCAACGCGTCCACTGGGTCAATCTGCGTGCCGGCGAAAGTTTTCTCCACGCGTGCGATGATAAGCCGGAAGCTGTTGGAGCCTAGGTCAACGGCAGCGAGCAGGTGCGGGGTCTTGTGCATGGGTCAATGGCGGGCCGGATTGCCGACCGTACCAGAATAACGGGTAGGATTTGTGACAGTGCCGCTCCGGTTGCAGCGCGTCATAACCTTATCATCATACTGTGATAGCTTCTGCAAGTGCCTAGGCCCCGGGCGCCGACGCTTGAACGTGGGTTGCGAAGCACCGTTGGTACCGACGCTTGAATGCGGCTGGTAAAGCGCCGCTGGCGCCAGCGTATGTCAGGCCGCCCCACTGCGCCCGTGCGTCACCCGCGACGGCGGGAAGCGGACTGAGAACGTGCTGCCCTTGCCTTCCTCACTGGCAATGTGTAAGTCCGCATCGTGGCGTTGCAGCACGTGCTTGACAATCGCCAGCCCGAGCCCGGTGCCGCCGGTGTCGCGCGAGCGGCTGCGCTCGACGCGATAGAAGCGCTCGGTCAGCCGCGGGATATGCTCGGCCGGAATGCCCAGCCCCGTGTCGGCGACGCTGAGCACGGCGCCGTCACGCTCGGCACGCCACGTGACCTGAATTGCCCCACCATCCGGGGTATAGCGGATCGCATTGCTGACCAAGTTGCCAAGCGCACTGAGAATTTCGCTTTCCGTCCCCACCACGTTGAGATCGTCGTCGGCCTCGAACTTGATGTGGTGCCGCCCGCCGGACAATCCCGACGCTTCATTACGCAGATGCTGCAGCACCGCACGCATGTCGATTGGCTGTTCGGCCGGCGGCTTGATGTCACCCTCCAGGTTGGCGAGCACCAACAGGTCGTTGACGATCGTCTGCATCCTTGCCGCCTGCTGTGCCATGATATCCAGGTATCGGCGCCGGTCCAATTCCGCAATCGGCAGTTCACGCATTGTCTCGAGAAAGCCAGACAGCACGGTCAACGGCGTCTTCAATTCATGCGACACGTTGGCGACGAAGTCGCGCCGCATCGCATCGGTGCACTCCAACTCGGTAATATCCTGGGTGAGGATCAGCTTGCGGTTGTCACCATACGGAAAAACCTGCACCGACAGGATATGCTGTCGGCTTGCGCCCATGCCACGCATCGTCAGCGCCTCGTCGTACTGCTGGCTGTTCAGATAACGCACGAAATCGGGCTGGCGCACCAGGTGGGTGACGTGCTGGCACAAATCGCGTTTCACGTCGAGCCCGAAGTGCTGCTCACCGATGGCATTGCACCACTCGATCCGGTTGTGGTCGTCGAGCATCATCACGCCGTTGGGGGAAGCTTGGATGCCCTGGATAAACCGCGTATGCTGCTGCTCCACCTGCCGCACCTGCGCGTGCCACCGCTTGGCGAGCCGATGTAAGCGGTAGTAGATCTCGCCCCACAACCCCGGCGCGCTCGGCACTTCCCCGTAGACCGGCGCATCAAGCAGCCGCCACAGGCGCTGCGTATGGTAGGTGTTGAAAAGCGACTGCGCGAGCAGTGCGAGCAACGCGAACGACAGCGCCGCATCCACATTGACCGCGAAGGCGATTGCCGTGGCGACACAGCCCAGCAAGACTAGCGACACGAGCGCGCGCGCCCAAATGATATTCATATCGGAGCGAAAGGTGCCGCGGGACAATCGACAAAGGTGCGGGCGCCGACGGCGCCAGCGTTAGGCTGTCTTGGCCAACCGGTAGCCGCTACCGCGCACTGTCTCAATCATAGCATCGCAGCCGGCCGGCTTGAGCGCGGCACGCAGCCGCTTGATGTGCACGTCCACCGTGCGCTCTTCGACGAATACGTGGTCGCCCCATACTTGGTCGAGCAGTTGCGTGCGGCTGTGCACGCGTTCCGGATGCGTCATGAAGAAATGCAACAGGCGGAACTCGGTCGGCCCAAGATCGAGCTGGGTTTGCTCGCCGTTGCGGCTCGCCGCGACGCGATGCGTCGCCGGGTCCAGTCGCAGGCCGTTGATCGACACGCTATCCTCGGTGAGCTGCGGCGCGCGGCGTCGCAGCACCGCCTTGATACGCGCCATCAACTCCTTGGGCGAAAACGGCTTGGTCACGTAGTCATCGGCGCCGATCTCCAACCCGAGCACCTTGTCCTGCTCCTCGCCCCGCGCGGTCAGCATGATGATCGGGATGTGCTTGGTGCGCTCGTTGCTACGCAACTCGCGTGCGAATGCGACGCCCGACTTGCCGGGCAGCATCCAATCGAGCAACACCAGGTCCGGCAAGACATCGCTGATCAGGCGCTGCGCCTGCTCGGCGTTGTACGCGCGAATCGGACAGTGTCCCGCGTGCTGTAGGTTCACCGCAATCAACTCGGAAATCGCGGGCTCGTCCTCGATCACGAGAATGCTGCTGGGCATCGGCACCTCTTTCGCCTTTTTAGATCGTACAGTTACACGAAGCCGCATCGTCCTACGACAGCGCCTCACGCTCGAGTTGGTCGCGCGGCACATGCCGCACGTCCGTGCCTTTAACGATGTAAATGATGAACTCAGCGATGTTCTTTGCGTGGTCACCGATGCGCTCAATCGCCTTCGCGACGAACAGCAGATCCAGCCCGACCGAGATCGTGCGCGCATCTTCCATCATGTAGGTCACGAGCTTGCGCACGAACGCCCGGAATGCCTCATCGATCGCCTTGTCATCGCGCACGATCTGCGCGGCGGCGACCGTGTCCAGCCGGGCAAACGCGTCCAGCGCGCGACGCAGGATCGACGTCGCCATGTCGCCGGCCAGTCGGATTTCTGCGATGTTCACCGTGCGCGCGTTACCCTCCTCCATGATGCGCTTCACGCGCTTGGCGATCTTCTCAGCCTCGTCGCCGGCGCGCTCCAGGTTCGTAATCGTCTTCGAGATGGCCATCAGCAGCCGCAAATCACGCGCCGCGGGCTGGCGCCGCGCGATGATATGACTGCACGCCTCGTCGATCTCAACTTCCATCGAGTTGAGCCGCGCCTCGTCAGTGATCACTTGGTCGGCCACCTCGGCGTCAAAATGGTTCAACGCCTGCATCGCCTTGATGATCTGCGACTCCACCAAGCCCCCCATCTCGAGGACCCTGGACGAAACCTGGTTCAGGTCCGCGTCGAACTGGCTAGACAAATGCTTGTCGGACATGATGCTCTCCCGTCTTGGCAATCGGCTCGATCAACCGAAGCGACCCGTAATGTAGTTTTCTGTTTCCTTGCGCACCGGCTTGATGAAAATCTTCTCGGTATCTCCGAATTCAATAAGCTCGCCCAGGTACATATAGGCAGTGTAGTCCGAACAGCGCGCCGCCTGCTGCATGTTGTGCGTGACGATGACCACCGTATAGTCGTCCTTCAACTCGGCAATCAACTCTTCGATGCGGCCGGTGGAGATCGGATCGAGCGCCGAGCACGGCTCGTCCAGCAGCAGCACTTCGGGACGGATCGCGATGCCACGCGCGATGCACAGCCGCTGCTGCTGGCCGCCGGACAACCCATAGCCGCTTTGCTGCAGCTTGTCCTTCACTTCGGTCCATAGCGCGGCCTTGGTCAGCGCCCATTCGACGCGCTCATCCATTTCTGAGCGCGACAAGGTTTCGAACATCCGCACGCCAAACGCGATGTTGTCGTAGATCGACATCGGAAACGGCGTCGGTTTCTGGAAGACCATGCCAACCCGCGCGCGCAGCAGCGAGATGTCGCGGGTGGTTGCGAGCAGGTTCTCGCCGTCGATCAGGATCTCGCCCTCGGCGCGTTGCTCCGGATACAACGCGAACATCTTGTTGAACGTGCGCAGCAGCGTGGATTTGCCGCAACCGGACGGTCCGATGAATGCGGTGACCTGCTTCTCGGGAATGCTCAGATTGATGTTCTTCAACGCATGGTACTTACCGTAGAAGAAGTTCAGGTTCTTCACCTCGATCTTCGGCGGCGCCAGCACGCGGGCGCCGCTTTTGGCCGAACCGAGCGGAATCGGCACACTGTCGCCGGTACGCAAAGGGTCGAGGTGGCGCTCAGCCATGTTCATGGATCGTCTTCCGTCGCTTACTTTGAAAACAACGCGCGGGCCAAAATATTTAGGCCCAGCACACCCAGCGTAATCAAAAACACGCCTGCCCACGCGAGCGATTGCCACTGTGGGAACGGACTCATCGCAAACTTGAAGATCGTATAGGGTAGGTTTGCGATCGGTTGATTCAGGTTTAAGCTGAAGAACTGATTCGATAGCGCGGTGAACAGCAAAGGGGCGGTTTCGCCGGCGATACGCGCGAGCGCCAGCAGCACGCCCGTCGTAATGCCCGCCGCCGACGCCTTCAACGTAATTGATGTCACCATTTTCCACTTCGGCGTGCCGAGTGCGAAGGCCGCCTCGCGCAGCGCATTGGGCACCAGCTTCAGCATGTTTTCCGTGGTACGGATCACGATCGGAATCTGCAACAGCGCAAGCGCCACCACACCAGCCCAGCCACTGAAGTGCCCCATGCGAGCGACCACCAGCGCGTAGACGAACAGGCCAACGACAATGGACGGCGCGGACAACAAGATGTCGTTGATAAAACGCGTCGTGCTAGCCAACAGGTTGGATTGACCATACTCGGCCAGATAGACGCCGGCCAGAATACCGATCGGCGTGCCAAACAGCGTGGCCAACGTCACCAACTCAAGGCTGCCGACAATCGCGTTGGCCAGCCCGCCGCCGTCCGTGTTCGGTGGCGGCGTCGATTCGGTGAACAGCGTCAGCGACAGTCCATCGATGCCCAAGCGCAGCGTCGTGAACAAGATCCACACTAACCACACCAGACCAAAGGCCATGGCCAGCAACGACAGGGCCAACGCGATCGCGTTGGTGCGACGGCGGCGCGCCTGCAACCGGATACGCGGCGCATCATCGGCGTTCGCGCTACCCGGCGACACGAGATCCGACGCGCGAGAACATACGGGGCGGCTCATCGCGCGCCCTCCCTTTTTTCCAGACGCAACAGCATCACTTTGGACAAGGCGAGCACGATGAAGGTAATCAGGAACAGGATCAGGCCCAACTCCATCAAGGCTGCCGTATGCAGCCCGGGCTGGGCCTCGGCAAATTCATTCGCTAACGCCGACGTGATGCTGTTGCCTGGGGCGAACAACGAAGCACCGGACAGCAGATTGGTGTTGCCGATCACGAACGTGACCGCCATGGTCTCGCCGAGCGCACGGCCCAAGCCGAGCATGATGCCGCCAATCACACCGGTCTTCGTGAACGGCAGCACGATTTTCCACATGACTTCCCAGGTCGTACAACCCATGCCGTACGCGGACTCCTTCAGCAGGACTGGGGTCACTTCGAACACGTCGCGCATGACTGCGGCGATATACGGGATGGTCATGATCGCGAGAATGACGCCGGCAGCCAGGATGCCGATGCCCACCGGGGGGCCGGCCACCAGCGCGCCGACCAGCGGCATCGAGCCGAGCACGGTCTGCAGCGGCTTCTGGAACCCGCTCGCGAAGACCGGCGCGAACACCAACAGGCCCCACATGCCGTAGACGATGGACGGAATCGCGGCCAGCAGCTCGATCGCAATGCCCAACGGGCGCCGCAGCCAGGCAGGAGAGAGTTCGGTCAGAAACAACGCAATGCCGAAGCTGACCGGTACCGCGATAATCAGAGCGATCAACGATGTGGCGATCGTGCCGTAAATCGGCACCAGCGCGCCGAATTGTTCGGAGGGTGGGTCCCAATCGGAGTGCCACAGGAACGAAAAGCCGAACTTTTGGAGGGTGGGCAGGGACGCGATGATCAGCGAGATGAGTATCCCGCCGAGCATCAGCAAGGTCACGATCGCGGCAAGCCGTGCCAGCGCGCCGAAGACGATGTCGCCTGTGCGGCCCGGCGCTTTCATCGCGCGGTTGCCGCCCGAGCCGGATGCAGTCTGAATGTCGGCCATGATGCCTCTTCACAGGCCACGCGGCGCAACGCTCGCGCGCGTAACCGCTTGTCGTCAAAGCACCACGCGCCGGCGCGGCGCGAAGCGGTTGCGCCTGCCCGCGCCGACACGGGATGCCGGTTACTCGGCGAGCGCCTTGCCCGCGCCGTCCTTCACCTTCGACTTCCACTGCGTGCGAATTTCACTGACGACCGATTCCGGCAGTGAAATGTAGTCCAGCTCGGTCGCGGCCTGCGTACCGTTCTTGAATGCCCAGTCGAAGAACTTGAGCGTCTCCTTGCCTTGCGCGGGCTTGTCCTGCGCGGTGTGCAGCAGCACGAACGTCGCACCGACCACCGGCCAGGCTTGCTTGCCCGGCTGGTTTGTCAGGATTTGGTAAAACGACTTTTTCCAGTCGGCGCCGGCGGCCGCGGCCTTGAACGTTTCAGTCTTCGGCTCGACGACCGTGCCAGTCTGGTTCTTCAGCGCAGTGAAGGTCATATGATTTTGCTTCGCATAGGCCCATTCGACATAGCCGATCGAGCCAGGCAGGCGCTGCACGAACGCGGCCACGCCGTCATTGCCTTTGCCGCCGATGCCCACCGGCCAATTCACCGTCGTGCCTTCGCCAACCTTTGACTTCCACTGGGTGTTCACCTTCGACAGGTAGTTTGTCCAGATGAAGCTCGTACCCGAGCCGTCGGCGCGGCGCACCACGGCGACATCGGTATCCGGCAGGTTCATCTTCGGATTGAGCGCGGCAATCGCCGGGGCATTCCACTTCTTGATCTTGCCCAGGTAGATATCGCCCAGCACTTCGCCGGATAGCACCAGTTCGCCGGCCTTGATACCCGGCACGTTGATCACCGGCACCACGCCGCCGACCACGGTCGGGAATTGGAACAGGCCATCCTTGACGAGCGCATCGTCCTTCAGCGGTGCGTCCGAGCCGGCGAAGTCAACCGTCTTCGCGATGATCTGCTTGATGCCGCCGGATGATCCGATGCCCTGGTAGTTGACCTTGCCACCGCCCGACTTCCGATAGGCATCGGCCCACTTCGTATAAATCGGCGCCGCGAACGTGCTACCCGCGCCGGTGATATCGGCAGCCTGCACGGACCAGGCAAACAGGGCGCCGACAACGCCGGCGATCGCGGTATGCATCGATTTCATGAGACCTCCAGGACCAGGGGTGAGCGGAGTCGAAACATCGAGAAGCTTAGGCGGGGAACGTGACAGTCATGTGACATTCGGTGACTAAACCGTGACAGTCACATTGCCGATCGTAAGATGCCCGCGGCAGTGAATCTGCTCCGCCTGCGGGCTTCTAGTCCAGCTGTGGGCTTGCGGTTCAGCCTGCAGGCCTGCGGTTCGGCTTGCGGACTTCCGGTGCAGCCTGCGAACTTTTTACCGCGCCGGCGCCACAGGTTACCCCGTGGTCGCCGCGCGCGCGACTTCGGCGATCGCTTGAGCGTGACCGTTTGCCTCTTCCGCCCGCTGCGCCTCGACCATCACGCGCAATACCGGTTCAGTGCCAGACGCGCGGATCAGCACGCGGCCGCACTGGCCCAATGCGCGCTCAGCCTGCGCGACGACTTCACGAATCGCGGCGCTGCCTTTCCAATCAGCGCCCGGCGTCATCCGCACGTTGACCAGCGTCTGCGGAAATAACGTCAGCCCGCCGAGCAGTTGAGCCAGCGTCTGACCGCTACGTTTGATCGCGGCGAGCACGAGCAGCGCCGATACGATGCCGTCGCCGGTCGTATGGCGGTCCAGCGACAGGATGTGGCCGGAGCCTTCGGCGCCGAGTTGCCAACCTCGTTCGCGCAGCTGCTCCAGGATATAGCGATCGCCTACCGCGGCGCGCACGAATTCAACGCCGAGCTGCTGTAGCGCGACCTCCACCGCTAGGTTCGTCATGAGTGTGCCAACCGCGCCCGGCACCACTCCGTGTGTGGCGATGCGGTCCTTCACGAGTACGTACAGCAACTCGTCGCCGTTATACAGGCGGCCGGACGCGTCGACGACCTGCAACCGGTCCGCGTCACCGTCCAGCGCGATGCCCAGATCGGCGTGATTGGCACGCACGGCCGTCACCAGCGTGTCAGGCGCGGTCGCGCCCACCCCGTCATTGATATTGAAGCCGTTCGGGGCAACACCAATCGGCACGACCTCGGCTCCCAGCTCATGGAACACGTGCGGCGCGACCTGATATGCCGCGCCATTCGCACAATCGACGACGAGCTTCAGTCCACGCAGGTCGAATGCGGCCGGAAACGTGCCCTTGCAGAACTCGATATACCGTCCTGCCGCGTCATCCAGGCGCCGCGCCTTGCCAAGATGCTCGGACGGCGCACACGTCATCGGCTGCTCGAGTTGGTTCTCGATCGCATGCTCGACCTCGTCGGGCAGCTTGTTGCCGTCGCCCGAAAAGAACTTGATACCGTTGTCGTAATAAGGGTTGTGCGACGCGCTGATCACGACGCCGGCGGCCAGTCGCAGCGCGCGCGTCAGATACGCGATGCCTGGCGTGGGCATCGGTCCGGCCAGCATCACGTCGATGCCGGCCGCCGAGAAACCCGCTTCCAGCGCCGCCTCGAGCATATAGCCCGAAACTCGCGTGTCCTTGCCGATCAATACGGTCGGCCGCCCACTGCCCGTGGTGTCCGCGCCGGCCAGCACCTTGCCCGCCGCATAGCCGAGCCGCAGCACGAAATCCGGGGTGATCGGCGGCTCGCCCACCTTGCCGCGGATACCGTCCGTGCCGAAATAACGACGACTCATGTTGAACTCCTCTTTTTCATACTGTGCGACGCGTCCGCAGGCGTGCGCCGCACACGCCGCAACATGCGTCGCCTTTGTTGCTGTTTATCGTTCTAGCCGTGCACGGACTGGGCGTCGCACCACGGTCGTGCCCGCATCGCCTGCCAGACTTTCAATGCATCGACCGTCGGCGCGACGTCGTGCACGCGCACAATCGCCGCGCCCCGATCGACCGCCGCCAGCATGCCGGCAAGACTGCCGGCTATGCGCTGCTGCGGCACGCTGCGACCTGTGGCCGCGCCGATCATTGACTTACGCGACAGCCCCACAAGGATCGGCACACCAGCGGGCACGGCGTGCGGCAATTCACGCAGCAGTGTGAAATTGTGCTCGGCCGTCTTGCCAAAACCAAAGCCCGGATCGACACAGAGCCGGTCCGCGGCAATCCCGGCGCGCTCCAGTGACCGGATCCGCCCGTCGAGAAAGTCGCGAACATCCGCGACGACATCGCGGTACTGCGGCTCGCGCTGCATCGTACCCGGCTCGCCTTGCATATGCATCACACACAGCCCGCAACGCGTGTCGCGCACCGCATCGAGCGCGCCGGGCTGACGCAGGCCCCAGATATCGTTGATCAAGTCCGCGCCGGCGTCGAGCGCGGCACGCATCACCTCGGGCTTGTACGTATCGATCGAGATCGGCACGCCCGTATCACGCAACGCGTCGATCAAAGGCAACACCCGCGCCAGCTCCTCCTCCAATGGGACCGGCGGTGCACCGGGCCGCGTCGATTCGCCGCCGATGTCGATCAGGTCTGCCCCCTCGTCAATCATCTGCTGAGCGCGCGCCTGCGCGGCCTCGTAGCCGATGAAACGTCCGCCATCGGAGAACGAGTCTGGCGTCACATTCAAAATGCCCATCACTAGGGGCCGCGCCAGCGTCAGCCTGAAGCGGCCGCATTGCAACGTCGCGCCGGCGACCAAGCCGGTTGCGCTAGGAGTGCTCGACATTGAACAGCAATACTCAGTAGAAAAAAATGACAAAGGGCTGGTGCACCAGCACCAGCCCTTGGCGGGAAAACGGCTGCGATTACGCGGGAGCGGCCGCGCCCGGCGCGGGCTTCACCTCAGCGCCGCCACCCGTGCCACCGCTCGGCGCGTCGCCAGACGGCGGAGGCAGGTTCTTCGGTGGACGCGGGTCATTGCCCGACATGATGTCGTTGATCTGGTCGGCGTCGATCGTTTCCCAATCGAGCAGTGCCTTGACCATCACCTCGACCTTTTCACGGTGCTCCTCCAGCAGCTTGCGCGCGAGCCCATATTGCTCGTCGAGGATGCGGCGAATCTCCGCGTCAACCTTCTGTTGCGTCGCCTCGGACACCGAACGCGACGACAACCGGCCGAGCATGCCGTCCTGCTCCGTATCGATATAGACCATCGTCCCAAGCACGTCGGACATGCCATATCGCGTCACCATGTCGCGGGCCATCTTGGTCGCCCGTTCGAAGTCATTGGACGCGCCGGTGGACATCGAATTCAAGAAGACTTCCTCAGCAGCCCGGCCGCCAAACAGGATCGCGATCTCCTCGAGCATCTTGTCACGGTACAGATTGACGCGATCATGCTCGGGCAGCTGCCACGTGACGCCCAGCGCCCAGCCGCGCGGCATAATCGTTACCTTGTGCACCGGATCAGCGTGCGGCAGCAGCTTTGCGACGACCGCATGGCCCGACTCGTGATACGCGGTATTGCGACGCTCCTCTTCGCGCATCACGGCTGACTTGCGCTCCGGACCCATGAAGATCTTGTCCTTGGCATCCTCGAAATCCTGCATCTCGACGATGCGCTTGCCACGCCGCGCGGCGAACAGCGCCGCCTCGTTCACCAAGTTCGCGAGGTCCGCGCCGGAAAAGCCTGGCGTGCCGCGCGCCACCACCGATGCATCGACATCGTTCGAAATCGGCACTTTGCGCAAGTGGACTTTCAGAATCTGCTCGCGTCCACGGATGTCCGGCAAGCCGACGTAGACCTGACGGTCAAAGCGTCCGGGACGCAGCAGTGCCTTGTCGAGCACGTCGGAGCGATTGGTCGCGGCAATCACGATCACGCCCGAATTGGCCTCGAAACCGTCCATCTCGACCAGCATCTGATTGAGCGTCTGTTCGCGCTCGTCGTTGCCGCCGCCCATACCGGCGCCGCGATGGCGGCCGACCGCGTCGATCTCGTCGATGAACACGATACAGGGCGCGTGCTTCTTCGCCTGCTCGAACATGTCACGCACGCGGGCTGCGCCCACGCCGACGAACATTTCAACAAAGTCCGAACCCGAAATACTGAAAAACGGCACTTTCGCCTCGCCGGCGATCGCACGCGCAAGCAGCGTCTTACCGGTTCCCGGCGGTCCGACGAGCAGCACGCCGCGCGGAATGCGGCCGCCGAGCTTCTGAAATTTCTGCGGATCGCGCAGGAAATCAACCAGCTCGGACACTTCCTCCTTCGCCTCATCGCAGCCCGCGACGTCGGTAAAATTCACCGCATTGTTGTTTTCATCGATCAGCCGCGCACGCGACTTACCGAACGAAAACGCCCCGCCTTTGCCACCACCCTGCATCTGTCGCATCATGTAAAACCAGAACCCGATGATCAGAATCGTCGGGCCAAGGTAGTACAGCGCAGACACCAGCGCGTTCGGTTCATCATCCGCCTTGCCGCTGACCTGCACACCGTACTTCATCAGGTCGCCGACCATCCAGATGTCGCCGGGCGACACAATCTGGTACTTCTGGCCGTCCGCAGGAGTGACGGTGAGGTTGCGGCCCTGGACGACGACGTTCTTGACCTTGCCGTTCTTCGCGTCGTCCATGAACTGCGAATACGTGACGCCTTCCGGGACGCGGGGCTTGTCGAACTGCTTGAACACCGTAAACAGCACCAGTGCGATGACAAGCCACACTGCCGCCTTGGAAAACATGTTGTTGTTCAACGCACCACTCCTTCACTCATATAGGGCAGCATCCGACTTTCAGTCAGAAAGCCAACCACCCTCAGGCATTCTAATCCAGTCCGCCTCCCCCTGCCATAGCGATTGGCTCTCGGGCGGATAGCGAAAAATTTGAAAAACCACGCGCTTCACGCGTTTCAGCGCGCCATGCCGAAACGGTGCGCTACCGAACCGATATTGCTGCATTTACGCTCGCGGATGCTTCAGCATCCGACCGAGAATAAACGTTTCCGACGATTTGTCGCGCGAGGCCTTCGGCTTGCGCGCCGCCACGCTCCTGAACTGGTGCTTGAACCGCTCGACGATCTGACTATAACCGCTGCCGTGAAAACACTTAACTAACAGCGCCCCCTGTGATGTCAGGTGATTCTGCGCGAATTCGAGCGCCAAATCGCATACGTGCTCGATCCGCGCTGCATCCGCTACCGCAACACCCGACAGGTTGGGGGCCATGTCGGAAATGACAAGGTCTACCGCGCGACCCTCGACGGCCGCCTCCAACTGCGCCAGTACCGCATCGTCACGGAAATCGCCCTGAATAAACGTCACGTCGGCGATCGGTTCCATGGGCAGCATATCCAGCGCAATGATCGTGCCATCAATGCCACCGCTGGCACGGTGGGCGCCGGCCGCCAGCTTGTTGCGCGCGTATTGGCTCCAGCTTCCCGGTGCGGCGCCCAGGTCGACAATCACCTGCCCGGGCCGAATCAGCTTATCCTGCTCGTCGATTTCCTTGAGCTTGTACGCCGCGCGTGCCCGATACCCGTCGCGCTGCGCGAGCTTGACGTACGGATCATTGATGTGGTCATGCAACCACGACTGATTGAAACGATTTTTTGCCATAAAACAGGTTAAATGTGGCCCGAGCGACACGGTGACGGCTCTTTTAGCGGATAATACGCGTCTTTGCGGCCGTTGGCCGTGACCCTGCTTGACGGATTACCCTCATGCCTGCCCTTACCCTTTCCTCCGCCGAGCGCAGCGCGCTGCGCTCGCAAGCCCATTCGCTCAAACCAGTCGTGCTGATCGGCGCAGACGGCTTGACCGACGCGGTGCTCAACGAGATCGACGTGCACCTGAACGCGCATGAGTTGATTAAGATCCGCGTGTTCGGCGACGAGCGCGACGAGCGCGCGGCGCTTTACGACACGATCTGCGACCGTCTGTCGGCGGCGCCCATTCAGCACATCGGCAAGCTGCTGGTGATCTGGAGGCCGCAGCGCGACGACACCGAAGCCAGCACCCCGCGCGGCAGTGCATCGCGCACCCGCGCGACCAAGACCCAGGCCGCGGCGCAGCGCAGCACCGACGTGCCGAGCGCCGGCACCGCGCGCTGCGCCGCGCGCCGCGACACATCGACGACCGGTGCCGCGCCACGCGTCGTCAAGGTGGTAAAACCGTCCAGCACAGTACGACGCCCAAAGCCGCAATTGGTCAAGGTACTCGGCAATGAACGCGTCACCGCTGGCGGCAATGTTAAAAAGGCGAAAAAGCGGCAGACGAGTCTGAAGCGCCAACATCAGTCTAACAAGTAGGCACAACCAGCCTGCTACCGGACCCCGTGCGTCCCCGCGCGACGCTTGCTGGCATGCGATTGCGCCCAGCCTGCACGGCGAACGCGCCACGATTGCAGCGAAGGCCGATCGATCGCTCAGAACATCGACCGCGTGGCAACTGGCAGGCGCCACACCAGCACAAGGCCAAGCAGGCTTTGCACCAGATAGAGGGCGCTGGACGCGACGTGCAACGCACCAAAGCGCGCCGCATAGACGGAATGTCCGACATCGGTCCCGGCGTGCTGCGCCGCGACGCGCAATTCATTCATGAACGGCTGCAGCGCGAAATAACCGACCAGCACGCAGACCAGCATCGCGACGATCACCCAGCGCGCAGCCCGGTACGTCCGGTCGCCGCGCTTAACGAACGCGTGCGCGAACCCGAGCAACACGATACCGGCCACCACGCCGATCATTGCCTGCGTGTGGAACAGTGAGGCGGCGACCGTGCCCGCGCTCGCGCGATCGAGCGACGCGAACAGGGTCGGCGCAGCCACGTAGCCGATGCTGACGAGACTGCCAACCCATAGCATCGCGAGCAGGCGGAACAGGCGCTGTGCAATCATCGTTCAAATGCCGTAATCAATAGGAACATGACATTTTACTCGTAGCGTACCGCGATAATCTCGTACTCGCGCACGCCGCTGGGCGCTTGCACCGCCGCCACATCGCCCTCAAACTTGCCAATCAACGCGCGAGCAATCGGCGAGCTGACCGAGATCAGCCCATGCTCGAGATCCGCCTCGTCGTCCCCGACGATCTGGTAGGTAACCTTGTCACCCGAATCGAGATCCTCGAGATCGACGGTGGCGCCAAATACGACGCGCCCGTCCGCGTCGACCGCCTTCGGATCGATGATCTGCGCGGCCGACAATTTTGACTCAAGTTCAGCGATGCGGCCCTCGATAAATGCCTGCTTCTCCTTCGCGGCATCGTACTCGGCGTTTTCCGATAAATCACCTTGTGCACGCGCCTCGGCGATCGCGTGGATCACCGACGGACGCTCGACCGACTTCAGTCGTTGCAATTCGTCACGCAGTTGGTCAGCACCGCGCTTCGTCAGTGGAATAGTGCTCATAAACGGCTCAGGATTAAAAAAATTACCGCGGTTGATCGCATCCCATTCCGGGATACCGCTCAACCGCGGCTCATAGGGCTATTTCGGGTACCACCGACGGGTACAGACGCATCTTACCTCATCTGCGCAAACCGCCGGATCGATGATCAGTTTAGGCGAGCGTGAAGCCCTTGTAAATCATAGACCTCGAGGTTTTTCAAATAGCGCAGCCCTTCGACTGCAGCGCGCGCGCCAGACATCGTCGTGTAGTACGTCACCTTGTTCGCCTGCGCGCTCATGCGGATCGAGCGCGAATCAGCAATCGCGGTCCGGGTTTCATCGACAGTCGTGAACACGAGCGCGATCTCGCCGTTCTTGATCATGTCGACGATATGCGGCCGACCGTCCTTGACCTTGCTGACGACTTTGACCGGCACGCCGGCAGCCGCAATGGCCGCGGCCGTTCCCTTCGTCGCGACCAACGGATAGCCAAGCTCGTGCAGCATGCGCGCTACCTCGACGGCCTTGGGCTTATCCGCGTCCATCACGGTCAACAGCACGGTGCCCGACGCGGGCAGCCGCGAGCCGGCAGCCAGTTGCGACTTGAACAACGCCTCGCCGAACGTGCGTCCGACGCCCATCACTTCACCGGTCGAGCGCATTTCCGGTCCCAACACCGGATCGACAGCCGGGAACTTGATGAACGGGAACACCGCCTCCTTCACGCTGAAGTAAGGCGGCTCAACCTCCCGTGTCACCCGCTGCGCGGCTAGCGTCTGTCCGACCATCGCGCGCGCGGCAATCTTGGCCAGTTGCAACCCGCTCGCCTTCGACACATACGGCACCGTGCGGGACGCGCGCGGATTGACTTCCAGCACGTAGATCACATCGCCGAGCGTACCGTCGGCCTGCGGCACCTGCTGAATCGCGAACTGTACGTTCATCAGCCCGATCACGTTCAGCGCTCGCGCCATCGCCGCGGTCTGCCGCTTCAGCTCGGTCACGGTTGCGGCCGACAGCGAGTACGGTGGCAGCGAGCATGCGGAATCGCCAGAGTGCACGCCCGCCTGCTCAATATGCTCCATGACGCCGCCGATGAAGACCGCATTGCCGTCACAGATGCAATCGACATCGCATTCGATCGCATCATTTAAGAACCGGTCCAACAACACCGGCGAGTCGTTCGATACCTTGACCGCCTCGCGCATGTAGCGTTCCAGGTCGCGTGGCTCATGCACGATCTCCATCGCGCGGCCGCCCAACACATAGGAGGGCCGCACGACAAGCGGATAGCCGATCTCGCCGGCCAGCCGCAGCGCTTCGTCCTCGGTGCGGGCGGTCCGATTCGGTGGCTGACGCAGGCCGAGCGATTGCAATAGCTTCTGGAAACGCTCGCGGTCCTCGGCCGCATCGATCATGTCTGGCGAGGTGCCCACAATCGGCACGCCATTGGCCTCTAGATCCAGTGCGAGCTTCAGCGGCGTCTGGCCACCGTATTGCACGATCACGCCGAGCGGCTTTTCCTTGTCGACGATCTCGAGCACGTCCTCCAGCGTCAGCGGCTCGAAATAGAGCCGATCCGACGTGTCATAGTCAGTCGACACCGTTTCCGGATTGCAGTTGACCATGATCGTCTCGTAGCCGTCCTCGCGCATCGCCAGCGCGGCATGCACGCAGCAATAGTCGAACTCGATGCCCTGGCCAATCCGGTTTGGGCCGCCGCCCAGCACCATAATCTTCTTGTTCGTCGTCGGCTGCGCCTCGCACTCCTGCTCGTACGTCGAGTACAGGTAGGCGGTTTTCGTCGCAAACTCCGCCGCGCAGGTGTCCACGCGCTTGTAGACCGGCCGCACATTCAATTCGATGCGACGCGCGCGCACCTCGGCCGGGCTCGCGCCCGTGAGCTTGGCCAGACGCCGGTCCGAAAAGCCGCTCTGCTTCAGGTACCGCAACTCGTCGCGCGACAGGCTGACCAGCGAGCGTGCGGCGAGCGCTTTTTCCTTCAACACGATCTGCTCGATCTGGGCGAGGAACCACGGATCAATCGCGGTTTCGTCAAAGATTTCGTCGCGCGACAGGCCCACGCGGAATGCGTCGCCGACATACCAGATCCGGTCCGGACCCGGCGTGCCGATCCGCTCGATGATCTCGTCGCGGTCCGTGGACTTTTCGTCCAGCCCGTCCACGCCGACCTCCAGCCCCCGCAGCGCCTTCTGAAACGATTCCTGGAACGTGCGCCCGATTGCCATCACCTCGCCGACGGACTTCATCTGGGTCGTCAAATGCGGATCGGCCTCGCGGAATTTCTCAAACGCAAAGCGCGGCACCTTCGTGACCACGTAGTCGATCGTCGGCTCGAACGAGGCCGGCGTCTGGCCGCCGGTAATCTCGTTCTTCAACTCATCCAGCGTATAGCCAACCGCGAGCTTGGCCGCCACCTTCGCGATCGGGAATCCTGTTGCCTTCGACGCAAGCGCGGACGAGCGCGACACGCGCGGATTCATCTCGATCACGATCATGCGGCCATCGCGCGGATTGATCGCAAACTGCACGTTTGAGCCGCCAGTGTCCACCCCAATCTCGCGCAGCACCGCGAGCGACGCGTCGCGCATCAATTGGTATTCCTTGTCGGTCAGCGTCTGCGCGGGCGCGACGGTAATCGAATCGCCGGTGTGGATGCCCATCGGATCGAGGTTCTCGATCGAGCAGACGATGATGCAGTTGTCGTGCCGGTCACGCACGACCTCCATCTCGAATTCCTTCCAACCCAGCAGCGATTCCTCGATCAGCAACTCACGCGTGGGCGACAGGTCTAGGCCGCGCTTGCAGATCTCTTCGAACTCGACACGGTTGTATGCAATACCGCCCCCCGAGCCGCCGAGCGTGAACGATGGCCGGATCACCACCGGATAGCCCGCGCCGCCGGTCGCCTGGGCAATCTCGGCCTGGACCTTCAGCGCCTCTTCCCACGAGTGCGCAATCCCCGACTTGGCCGAGCCCAACCCGATCTGGTCCATCGCCTCCTTGAACTTCTGCCGATCCTCGGCCTTGTCGATCGCCGCGGGCGACGCGCCGATCAACTCGACGCCGTATTTGTCCAGCACGCCGTGCCGATGTAGGTCTAGCGCGCAGTTCAGCGCGGTCTGGCCTCCCATCGTCGGCAGGATCGCGTCGGGACGCTCCTTCGCAATGATTGTCTCGACGACTTCCCAGGTGATCGGCTCGATGTACGTGACGTCGGCCGTGTCCGGGTCGGTCATGATCGTCGCCGGATTGCTGTTGACTAGGATCACCTTATAGCCTTCCTCGCGCAGCGCCTTGCACGCCTGCGCGCCGGAATAGTCGAACTCGCACGCCTGGCCAATGATGATCGGCCCCGCGCCGATGATAAGGATACTGTTGATGTCTGTCCGCTTGGGCATAACGCTACTCGCTGGTGTGCGCGTGTATCGCGCTGATATTCGTGTCTTCGGTATTGCGGTGCGGCGCATGTCGCACACGCGCCTGCACGCCGCCTGGCGCACAGCGGGCAATGAGCCGCCCGCCGCGCGGCGCTATGCAGCGCTCGTGGCGCAGTTGCGGCCGCTCTTGCTCGCCTCGATCAGGTCAACGAACCGGTCGAACAGGTAGCCGATGTCGCGCGGCCCCGGCGACGCTTCCGGGTGCCCCTGGAAGCAGAACGCGGGCTTGTCCTGCAGCGCGAACCCCTGCAGCGTGCCATCGAACAGCGATACGTGCGTGACCTTCGCGTTGGCCGGCAGCGTCGACGCGTCGACCGCGAAGCCGTGGTTCTGCGAGGTGATTACAACCTTGCCGTTGTCCAGATCCTTGACCGGATGATTGGCGCCATGGTGGCCGGTCTTCATCTTCAACGTCTTCGCGCCGACAGCCAGCGCCATGACCTGGTGGCCCAGGCAAATGCCGAACGTCGGCACGCCGCGCTCGATCAATTCGCGCGTCGCGGCGACCGCGTAATCGCACGCTTGCGGATCACCAGGCCCGTTGGACAGGAACACGCCATCCGGATCCAGCGCGAGCGCGTCGGCGGCGCTCGATTGCGCAGGCAGCACGGTTACATGGCAGCCGCGCTCGGCAAGCATGCGCAGAATATTGCGCTTGATGCCATAGTCGAACGCGACCACGCGGTGCTGCGGCGTTTGTTGCGCCCGGTAGCCTTCACCCAGGCGCCATTCGGCCTCGGTCCACTCGTAGCGCGCGTGCGTCGACACGACTTTTGCCAGATCCATGCCGGCCAGGCCCGGGAACGCGCGCGCCAGCTCGACCGCCTGCTGTTCGTCAGTCCCGACGAGGATGCAGCCGTTCTGCGCGCCCCGCTCGCGTAGGATGCGGGTCAAGTGGCGCGTGTCCAGGCCGGCAATCGCGACCACGCCCTCGCCGGCCAGATAGTCAGACAACGTGCGCTGAGCACGGAAATTCGACGCCAGCACCGGCAGGTCGCGAATCACCAGGCCGGCTGCATGGACGCGACTCGACTCGACGTCCTCGCTATTCACACCGACATTGCCGATGTGCGGATACGTCAGCGTGACGATCTGGCGCGCGTAGCTAGGATCGGTGAGGATTTCCTGATAGCCGGTGATCGCGGTATTGAACACCACCTCACCAATCGTGTGGCCGGTGGCGCCGATCGAGTAGCCGCGCAAAACGGTGCCATCGGCAAGCGCAAGCAGAGCGGGAGAAAAAGACGGCAACACGGGAGGCTCCTTCCGGGAACACCCTGCTGCCGACCTGTCGTCCTTGTCCGGGGGGCGCATTGTCCGCCTCCGAGGCCAATTCGGCTCACGAACGACGCGTACAAGCGGCCCCGCTGCGGGCGACAGCTCCGATAGCATCGGGCGCGCGGCGGACGAGCGGTTTGGGGAGGTAGGCGCTAGGGTGCGGGTTAATTAACTTAAACTTTCAAATTATAGCTTGAAACCGACCCTGCCTCAAACCCATCGGTTCAACGACCCAGTGTCGGCCACGCTTCAGTTTTAGTCCATTTTCACCGGATCGGCTCGTCCTCAGCCGTCCCGGTCGCCCCCTGTGGCCACTCGCGCGCTGCCCGAGCGTCGCGAGCCGGCATGAAGTACCCAATTGCAGCAAGCCCTTGCACTACAATCAGCGCGACCCAGACCCACTGATGCGCGTGAACCGGATAATGGCCGCCCCGCTCCGGCCAATGACCGAGCGCCGCGCCAATCGCCACTTGCAGCACAAAGATCCCAAGGAAAATCACTAACGTGAAACTCGTGTTCACGCGGCCGATCAGGCGCACCGGGAAGTGCTTGGCAAGCACGGCATAGGTAAGAATGCCGCTGCCGCCCAATGCGCCATAGGCGGCCCACACCACCATCGGCGGCAACGGCACGCGAGCGGCGATAAGCCCCTGCACCAGCACGAACAACACCATCGTGACGCCAGAGAATCGATATACCGACACGCCCCAACGCTCGAGTGTGCGGGCCAGTGCACCAAAGCCAATATTGCCTGCAATGAAAGTGGCACCGAGCACCGATACGCTCGATGCGGCACGGGCCGCGGCATCCGGCAACGACTGGAACGTGACGTCGCGTAGGAATGCACCGATCCATAGCGACTGCATCGCGTAGAACACGCTCTGCGTCAAGCCCGAGAACGTTGCCAGCTTCCAAAAGCGGCGGCTGCGCACGACTTCCCACGTGCCTTGCAATTGGGCCAGCACACCCGCGCGATGTTGCGGTTCCCGAGTATGGGGCCCGAACACCCAAATCGATGCCGCCACGACGAGCGTGAGCACCGCCAATGCGATACAGAGGGTGCGCCAGCCCGTTACCGACAGCAGCCAGGTCAACGGTGTGCCCACGACTACCCCGCCCAGGCCGCCGACCGCCATCACGAGCCCATTCACGACTGTCAACTGGGACGCAGGGAAATGCTGCGCCGTCGCCTGGAACGCGCCACCGAGGCATACCGACACGCCGACGCCGATCAGCAAGCGGCCGAGCATCATCGAACCGAAGTCCTGCGCGAGACCGAACAGCAAGATGCCCGCGGCGGCCACGAGCATCACCGCGGCTGTCACGCGCCGCGCGCCAAAGCGGTCCAGCAGCACGCCGACCGGGATCTGCGCGCCGGCAAAGCCAAGGAAATACATGCTGGTCAGCGCGCCGAGGTCGCTCGACGACAGTCCAAACTCGTTGGCCAACAGCGGCGCGAAACCCAAATTGACGCCTCGGAACACATACGACACGAAGTAGCCGATCGAAAAAACGACAAAGATGCGGATTCTGCTGGAAGTCATAGTCTGTGCTTGGTGCGGCGGCGGCCTATCGAACGCCGATTATTGGACAGGCGAGGCGACATGGCCAACGAGAAATTTCAACCCGCGCTGTGAGTATAATTTGACGCGATGAGCCCTCCACTGCCGCCACTGCAAGCGCTACGGGCGCTGGAAGCCGCATCGCGCCGGCGCAGTTTCAGTCGTGCCGCCGAAGCATTGCATTTGACGCATAGCGACTTCTACGACCGGCACCCGCTGGTGGACCTGGCGCTGCGCATGCACGCCGAAGTCGAGCCGCCGGATCCCTATTCAGTGGACGTCGGCATCTGGCATCGACGGGTCGAGGAGCCTGGATTCGAAGCAAGGAAGCTGCTCGACGACCAGGTCGTCGCGGTGTGCCATCCGACGCTGCTTGCCCACTATCCAGATTTCCGGATCGAGCAATTGCCGTCGATGCCGTTGCTGCGCTTTACGCGGCGCTCCTGGCGGGACTTCTTCAATGCGGCGGGGTTGGACGCGGACGAGCCCACGCGCGGACCGATCTTCGACGACTCAGCGCTGCTGCTGCAAGCCGCGCTCGCCGGCCAGGGGGTGTGCACCACACGGCTGCAGCTTGCGCGGCGCTTCATCGATCGGGGCGAGCTTGTGCAACTGGGCCACATCAGAATTGCGGCATCGCTCGTTCTGACACAATATCCCGCCCGATGGAGCATCATACGCGTGCCCCCGCAACGCGCCGCCGATGCATAAGCCGCCTAGTTTGCCTTGCGTCTACGCGCGTCGCCTGTGGTCTTCGCGCGGCTCGCGACTGCGGCCTGGGTCTTACCGGCAGACGCCCGCGCCGCCTTGCCGGCCCGGGTGGATACGGCAGTGCCCGCCGACTTCGCCGCCCCCTTGCCCGCCTTCACCCCGCCGGCCTTGCTGCGGACCGGCTCGGCAACGCGCACGATGCCCGCACGGCCTCTGCGCGCACCGTAGCGCGAAACCGCCCGCCTGTCCTGCGCGCGCGCCGAAATCTTTTCCACGCGGCCCGCGCGCGGCGCCGGCACCTTCTTTACAATCACCCGCCCGACTGGTACGTGCAACATCAGCCGCTGACCCGCCATCACCGTGTTGCGCCGCGTATGGTTCCATGCCTTGATCTGCGCGACGCTCACGCCATAGCGCTGGGCCACCGCCGCCATCGACTGCCCGCGCCGCACGCGGATCAACATCTTGCGCGTATCGGGCACGTCCGGCTCCATCGCGAGTACGGCGTTTTCCGCGACGTCGGCGCTGATATCCTCGTCGTCGCCATCGTCCTTGGGCACCAGCAGCGTCGAGCCGGGCTTGAGCCGCATGCCGGCTGGAATCTTGTTGACCGTCATCAGCATGCCGGAGTCAACGCCGATTTTCTTGGCCAGCACCGCCGGAGTCGCGCGCTCGGTCACCTTGTACGTTTTCCACGTCGACAGGTTTCCATCGTAGGCCTTCAGGTTACGCTCGAACACATTCGCGTTCTCAAACGGCAGCAGGATCTGCGGTTGCGATGCGCCGAGAATCACCGGTTGCTTGAAGCCGGGGTTCAGCGAGCGGAACTCGTCCAGCGAAAGGCCTGCGAGCTTGGATGCCACCTTGACGTCGATGTCGCGCGCGGTCGTCACCGTAACGAAGTACGGGTGATTCGGGATATCCGGCAACGTCAGCCCATATTGCCGCGGGTTCATTACGATGTTTTTCACCGCCTGCAGCTTGGGCACATAATTGCGCGTTTCGGCCGGCATCGGCAGGCTTTGATAGTCGGTTGGCAGCCCGCGCGCTAAGTTGCGCGCAATCGCACGTCGCACGCTGCCTTCGCCCCAGTTGTACGCGGCCAGCGCCAGATACCAGTCGCCGAACATGCCGTGCAGCTTCGTCAGATAATCGAGCGCCGCACTGGTCGAGGCGACGACGTCGCGCCGTTCGTCCTGAAACATGTTCTGTTTCAGTTTGAAGGTGCGGCCCGTGCCGGGCACGAACTGCCACATGCCGGCGGCCTTCGCGACCGAGAGCGCATGCGGGTTGAACGCCGACTCGACGAACGGCAACAGCGCCAACTCCGTCGGCATGTGCCGCTGCTCAAGCTCCTCAACGATGTGATACAGGTACTTCTTTGAGCGTTCGGTCATGCGCTCGACGTAGTCGGGGCGCTGTGCGTACCAATTCGTCTGCATGTCGACCAGATTGCTTTGCAGGTTCGGGATTTGGACGCCGGCGCGAATCCGGCTCCATAAATCATCGGAGCCTTGCAGTTCTTGCACGCTGCCATGATCAACGTCGATGGTGTGTTTGGACGAGGACAGCGCGGCATGCTTTTGGATGGGATTGCCTTCGACGGGTTGCAGGTTCTGCGAGGTGGCAAGCGCGGAGGAAGCCGGTTGAGAGGATTGCGCCGTATTCGTGCCGCTGCTCGCGCAGGCGGCGAGCAACAGTGTTAACAGCACGCTGAGTATCAATCGCATCGAACGTCTCGGATTCCAAAGGGGCGCCGGAAAATTGGGTCCGATAGTACGCAGAACGCGTGCGGCGCGTCAACCCAAAAACTGTAAAAAAGCCTGCAAAATCCAGGCATTGAGGGCTGTTCTTCAGGTTTCGTGTGCAATCCGCCATCGATGTGAGGGTCTCGACATGCGGCGTCGTTGGAATAAATGATGACGTCCGGATTCACCGACGCGGTTGACGTCAGCGAAAGACGTTCTTCCATTCGCGCAACGCAGCAAAGGTGTCGAGCCGCCCGCTGACGTGCACATGACGTTTGTCGGCCAGTTGCTGCCGGATCGACGGCAGATGGGCGCGCAGGAATGGATTGACGCGCTTCTCATGACCCACCGTAGTCGGCACCGTCGCCACCCCATCAGCGCGTAAACCCTGCGCCCGGTCCCGCCAGACGAGCAAATCTGCGTTGTCCGGCTCCACCGCGAGCGCGAATGCAATATTGGACAGCGTGTATTCGTGCGCGCAATGCACTTCGGTGGCGTCGGGCAGCGCCGCCAGCGCGTCCAGCGAGGCAAGCATCTGCTGCGGCGTGCCCTCGAACAAACGCCCGCAACCACTGGCAAATAGCGTGTCGCCGCACAGCAGGTGCGGCACGGGATCCTCGCCGGCCGCTGCGAAATAGGCGATATGCCCACGTGTATGCCCGGGTACGTCAATCACGGACAATACCAACCGAAGCGGCTCGATCCGGATTTCGTCCCCACCCGCGAGCGGGTCCGTGACTACCTGAATGGTCTCGCTGCCCGGACCGTATACCGGAACCGCGCCGTGTGCGCCACACGTCTGGATCAACGTGGCCACTCCGCCGACATGGTCGGCATGGTGGTGGGTGAGTAAAATAGCGGTCAGCCGCAAGCCTTGTCGCTGCAGGAAGTCGGCGACCGGCGCGGCATCGCCGGGATCGACCACTGCAGCGTCACATCCGTTCGAGATGACCCAGATATAGTTGTCCTCGAACGCCGGAACCGGGATGTATTGCAACCCGCCACCGGCGTCACGGGCTGATCTGGCTTCCAACGGTACGTTCATCGCGCAGGACCCATAGATACAATGTCGAACCGACCGATTATAGACTGGCCAACCTGGACCGAATCACCACCGGGGCGATACGTGCTCGCGTGGGAGCAAAGCCAACTCGATCGCCTGGTGTCCGACATGTTCGGCTATTACGCGCTGCAGTTGGGCTTGCCGCAGCTCGATGCGTTGCGCGAGAACCGCATGCCATGCCGCGGCCTGGTGCTGGACGCGGCCAGCGGCGCGAGCGCGCCCTATCGATTGCCGGGCCAGAATAGCCATGGCGCCGCCGATACCGGCCAGCGCCACGCGCCGCCGCAACGCGAAACGCTTTGGTGCGATTTCCTGGACCTGCCGTTCGAGTCGCAGAGCGTGGATCTGCTGATCCTGCCGCACACGCTCGAGTTCACGCACGATCCGCATCGGCTGCTGCGCGAAGCCGAACGCGTCCTCGTGCCAGAGGGACGACTCGTGATCGTCGGTTTCAACTCGCTGAGCCTATGGGGCATGCGGCAGTCGATCAGCCGCCGCGGCGGCCATGCGTTCGTGCCAGCGGCACACGACCTGATCGCCTTCACGAGAATGAAGGACTGGATCAAATTGCTCGGCTTCGAACTGGATCGTGGCCGCTTCGGCTGCTACCGTCCGCCGGTGGACACCGAGAAGTGGCTCGCGCGGTATGCGTTCATGGAAGCGGCCGGCGATCGCTGGTGGCCGATTTTCGGCGCGGCATACATGATCACCGCGATCAAGCGGGTGCATGGCATGCGGCTAATCGGCCCGGCCAAAATCAAAAAACAGGCGCTCACGCCGGCGCTGAATCCGGTTGCGACGCCAAACGCTAACTGACAACGCCGGCGTGCGCCGGCGTTGCGTGCCACCCTATCGACGAACTTATGGAATCCAACACCCTCATTGAGATTTACACGGACGGCGCATGCAAAGGCAACCCGGGTCCGGGCGGCTGGGGTGCACTGCTGCGCTTCGGCACGCAGGAAAAAGAGCTGTTTGGCGGCGAGCGCTCGACGACCAACAACCGAATGGAGCTGATGGCCGTGATCGCCGCGCTCGAGGCGCTGAAGCGGCCCTGCAAGGCGGTCGTCCATACCGACTCGCAGTACGTGCAAAAAGGCATCAGCGAATGGATTCACGGCTGGAAGAAGAAGAATTGGATGACTGCCGCGAAAACACCGGTCAAGAACGCCGATCTATGGCAACGTCTCGATGCGCTGAGCGTGCTGCACGAGATCGAATGGCGCTGGGTCCGCGGCCACGCCGGCCATCCGGAAAACGAGCGGGCCGACGCACTGGCCAACCGAGGCGTGACATCGCTCGAGCAAGCGTGAGCCGCGTGCGGACGCGCCGCGCGCTAAACTTTTCTGAACAGGCAATCCCACCATGCGTCTTCTTGTTCTCGACACCGAAACCACTGGCCTAAACGCCAAAGGCGGAGACCGGATCATTGAAATCGGCTGCGTCGAAATCGTCAATCGGCAGCTGACCGGCAACAACCTGCACTTTTACGTCAATCCGGAGCGCGACAGCGATCCCGGCGCGTTGGCCGTGCATGGATTGACTACCGAGTTCCTGCGCGACAAGCCGAAATTCGCGGAAATTGCCGATGCGCTGCGCGATTTCGTCAAGGATGCCGACATCATCATTCATAACGCGCCGTTCGACATCGGCTTTCTCAACGCGGAATTTGCGATGCTGGGACTGCCGCCGTTTTGCGATCATTGTGGCGAAGTGATCGACACGCTAGTGCAGGCCAAGGCGATGTTTCCCGGCAAGCGTAACTCACTGGACGCCCTGTGCGAGCGCTTCGGCATTAGCAATGCGCACCGCACGCTGCATGGCGCGCTGCTCGATGCGGAATTGCTGGCCGACGTCTACCTAGCGATGACACGCGGCCAGGAAAGCCTGGTCATCGACATGCTGGCCGACACGCCGGGCTCAGGATCGGTAGCCACGACGCGCGTGTCGCTCGCCCAGTTTGAGTTGCCCGTCATCAGTGCGAGCGATGACGAGCTTGCCGCCCACGCGGGTGTGCTCGACGAACTCGACAAAGCACGCAAAGGGCCGTGCGTATGGCGGGAGCCGCCGCAGTCGGTGAGTGAAGCCGCCCCCGCGGCTGCCGCGTGATACGGCGGCGTGCCGCGCGCGTCGGTGCGGTGTCGACGGATACGCACGTGATTAACACGCGAGCAGGCCGGTGCCACTGCGGACCCGGTCGAGCACCGAATACCGATAACGCAGCCCGAGCCTGTGAAAAGCGCTTTACGAATCCTGCAAGTCCTGTCATAATCGCTGACTCAGTTGGGTGGTTAGCTCAGCGGTAGAGCACTGCCTTCACACGGCAGGGGTCACTGGTTCGATCCCAGTACTACCCACCAATGAATTCAAGCAGTTAAGCATGCTAAGCGCCTTCTAGTTTGGCCTTGGGGACACTCCGGGGACACAATAGAAGGCGTTTTGCATGGCGACTATCATTCGTGGCGACGATCGTTCAGCTCGGTACCGCTGGCAAGCCAAGGTCCGTCGAAAGGGATTCCCTTCTCAATCCAAGTCATTCCCGACTAAAGCCGAGGCTGAAAATTGGGCGCGTTCTATTGAAGAAAATATACGTTGGGGGACATTCGTAGACACTTCAATAGCCCGCGAAACCACCTTAGGCGATCTTCTTAAGAAATACGCAATACGCGTGTCCCCGACCAAAAAAAGTGGCGCAGCGGAGGCAAAGCGTATCCACAGCATGCTCAAGTGGCCTTTGTGCAAGTACGCCGTCGCCAACGTGACACCGGACGTACTGGCTGCGTGGCGAGACGAACGGTTGAAAACAGTCAGCGGCAGCACAATCAATCGCGAACTGAATTTACTGTCGCACGTATTCTCGACGGCCATGATCGAGTGGCGCGTCTACCTTCCGGTCAACCCGGTCAGCCGCATCCGCCGCCCGAAGCACAACAGACCGCGGAGTCGCCGCATGGAAAGCGGCGAAGAAGCTTTGTTGCTGCACGCGTGCCCACGTGCCCGCAATAAGTTTCTTTACCCCGCCGTCCTGCTGGCAATCGAGACGGGCATGCGCCGCAGCGAAGTCGTGGGGATACACCGGCCCAATATTGACCTTAACAACCAAACGCTGTGGTTGCCCGACTCTAAAAATGGCGACGGTCGCCCCGTGGCGCTTTCTAGCCGTGCCGTTAAAGTACTCAGTGGCATTGCAACGGAGCGCACTGGCCTGGTATTCCCCGGCCTGAGTACGGAGGCAATCAAATGCACTTACCGTCGAGCGCGCGCTCGTGCAAAGATCGTGGACCTTCGCCTTCATGATCTTCGTCACGAGGTGACAAGCCGGTTCTTTTGAAAAGGGGCTTAATTCGATGGAGGTCGCCAGCATCACCGGACATAAGACGCTCTCCATGCTCCAGCGCTACACGCATCTACGTGCGGCTGACCTTGCCAGGAAGCTCGGCTAGTTTTCCATTTCCCGCTCAGCCCAGGCTCGGAGCGCCGCCTTGTCATCATTACAGCGGTCTAGGGCAGTCTGGTAGTCGAGAATGGATTGCACCATCCCGCCGAGCGTCCGGCAAGTCGGCGGCGTCAGCTCCGGACAATCAGCGAACAGTGACGCCGCTGGCAGGCCGCGATAGGATGCGGGGGCGGTTCGCATACAAGCTGTTAAACACAGAATCAGGAATAGGCATGTCGCGCCAATCAGGGTTTGCGTTGAGCGCATTGTTAATCGCTTTACGGTTGGTTGCGGCCCGCGCCTGCGTCCGCTTCGAGGCACTGACATATACATAGAAGGCGGCTTGTGACACGGCCAATGATCGCGCAAGCGCGGCCGTCTTCTGGCGTTCGTGGGCGAGCGATGACACGTTACGAAAAGTTTTGGATGAGTTCGTGTATGTCCCCCGCTATGATCTTCAAGAGACAGCGACCGGACTTTGGCCGGACGATGAGAAGGCTAAATTCACAATGGCGTTCCGGCGCTATTGGGTAGAGAACTACCTACACGCCCGCCCTGAGGATTTGAGCGTGCTACGAGTGCACGGGGATTCTATGTACCCTGTGCTGCACGACGGTGACAATATTCTTATCAATCATGCGTTCACGTCGCCGCAGGATGGCATCTACGTTATTCGAGTGGACGGTCAGGTACTTGTGAAGCGGCTGCAACGCTTGCACGGCCCCTTTCTTCGGGTAATCTCTGCGAACCCAGACTACCCGCCGTATGAGGTACCGATAGAAGACGCGAATGATCAGCGGGGGTTCGCTGTCATCGGGCGCGTGGTGTGATTCGGGCGGCAGGTGTAAGGGCCACGTCAGGCCTGCAAAGGACTGCTAAAGCTTACCCCTCCCGGAAGCAGCGAAGCCGCTGTAGGGGCCGTCAACAGCTTTACGTGGGGGCCACATATGATGAACGGGCGCTGATTGAGCAATCTTAGACATAGCATTTGTATCACCGGCCACCATCTAACCCATGGCGTCAGATGACGGCTAATTGATGGCTCTATGATGGATAATTGGTAAGCTTGATAGAAGCCCCCTAACCGAGGGAGATGACTGATGGGAACGAGCTACGATGAAGATGTAATAGCGTGGGCCAACGAGCAAGCTGCACTATTGCGTGCGGGCAAGCTATCCGCCATCGATATAGAACACATCGCGGAGGAAATTGAGGACGTGGGTAAGAGCGAACAACGCGAACTGGCGAACCGGATGGCCATACTGCTCGCACACTTGCTGAAATGGGAGTTCCAATCCAAGCGTCGCGGCGCAAGTTGGGAAGCGAAGATTCATACTCAACGCAACGGCATTGAACGACGTATCCGTAAAACACCTAGCCTTAAAGCGTCGCTTAATGATCCTGACTGGTGGGCCGACGCTTGGGATGACGCCGTCGAGGCGGCGTCTAAAGAAACGGGGCTGTCATACACGACTTTCCCCGAGACCTGCCCGTGGTCGATGGAGCAAACGCTTGACCCGACGTTTTTTCCTGATCGACCACAATAGTCAACACCCTGCTGACAACATGAAGACGTGGTTCAGGTAATAGTGTGAAGTAAGGCCGCCTTCGATCATTGTATGCTATTCAATGCCGCCGCACTGCTTGCAGGCGCAGGTGCTATTGCACTATCCGTAGTTGGACCTGCGCATTTTTTGTCTTCATACAAAGCTGTAAGCCGCTTAATTCGCGCTTGCGCGGCTTTCTGCTCGACTGTAGGAGCGTTCCCTAGATCCATAAAGAACCATGGCACAAGCAGGAACGCACCTGCCACCCCCAAACCCACGTTCTTGGCCGTCTTAACATTACCCTCACTTTGAGTAGAAAGTATTAGCGCCTTCATTTCTTCTATTTCGTTGACGATTGCTCGGCAGCTCTTGCTCTCGTCGCCGATTTGTGCCACTTGTACAGGATTCGCTGTGGTATGAACGCATCCACTTATGATAGAGGCAACAGCTATAAAAATTAATCTCTGATGCATGTAATTAATATTATTATTGATTCACAAGTTTTTTATTATATTTCCCCTTCGAGCGCATAACAAGGAGCGTTGTCAAATGAGCCATGGTAATTGGCGGCTTAATATTCATCGTATCTCAAAGCGGCTTTACATTGAATAGAATCCGACACGGGGTCAGCACGAGTTCAAGGATTACAAATCAAGGCTCCACTATCATGAAGGCTCACTATCGCCCCTGTCTTGTAGGAGCGCTCTGCTCCTTCGGTCTCTGGCGTGCGTCGTTGTCACTGGCACTCGTCGCTTTGCTTCGCTCGCTCCAGGAGCGCGGCACAGATACGCGACTTGCGACAATGTCAGCAAGCCTCCCGATCGAACACCCTCCTCATTCGATTTCTGTCCTCCCCTGAATCGGGTGGTTTGCCACAAATTTGCCACGGTTCACTTGGCGAGGCATTTGCATGGCGACGATTCGGCAAGGAGGACAGTACTGGAAAGCGCAAACTCGGCGACGCGAGTGGCTGTCGCTGTCTCGCAGTTTCGATATCAAGGCCACCGATGAAGCTTGGGCGCGGCGTGCCGAGTCCGAGATGGACCGGGGTATTCATTGACCGATCGGAAACTGAGCGGAATACCTTCGGCGATCTCCTGAAACGGTACGCCGAGGAAATCTCATCACAAAAGAAGGCGAGGCCAGCAAAATCTTGAAAGTACACAAGATCGGGATGGATCCGCTCGCGCAATACAAGTCTCAGCGATCAGCAGCGAGATCATTGCTGTTGATCAGGGCCGCCAGATAGCCAAAGATTCGAGTCTACTGTGAACCGTGAGTCGACACTATAGGGCACGCTCTCAGCGTAGCCCGCAAAGAATGGGAACGCCTCTCGAGACGCCCCTCTATTGATCATCCGTCATCCTCGCGAAAACCTCGTTGCTTACGGCGAAACGCGTGTCGGTCGAAACGGCGGCAAATTCCGGCACGACACGCATCAGGTCGTGCGTGCCTTTGCATCGTGCCTCGACATACATGTATTGACCGATTAAGCCAGACGGTCGCCTATGGCCGGTACGGCCGAGGCGCCGGTACCCATCTGTAGCTCAATCGCGAGCAAAGGCGAGGATGCTACGTTCGTCGCTGTCAGATACCACTGAGATAAAATCCTCGCGTTCCAAATCCTGCTTTACATCAGCGAAGGCAGCTGCGTGCGGCCCAAATTCCTCTATCGGACGCCGGACAGCAAACATAACGTCGCCAATGAGCTTGTCGTCGCGACGCAGCTTCTTGACCTTGCCCAGCCAGTCCCAGCCATGGTCGTACAGCCGTGAGGGGTCGTCATGCGCGAGAAACAGCGGCTTGATCGCACGTATCGCCTGGCCGTGCTCGTTTACCCGTGCGAACGGCAACCTTGCGCGGTAGGCGTCATCGCCGATCAACACCTGCTGTTTGTACAGCGCAGCCAGTTCTGCGGATTTTAGAATGCGCTGCACGTCCTTTTCGACTTCCCGCTCCTGATAGGCCCGGGTCACGAACACACGGCCAACATAGTGATCAAAAAGCTCGAGCAGCTTCTCGGCCGGATCCTCCGCCAAGACCGCCCGTTCCGCATCGGCATACATGATCGCCTGCCGCGGCTTCACCAGTTCGGTGAACGCGAATTTCGCATAGTCCGGACCCGAACCGTGCGATACATTGCAGAACGCATGTTCGATAGACGTGCCGATACGCGTCAGCTCTTGTTGATAGGTTTTCCTCGCACGGCGGAAGATATTCGGGTCAAGTTCGTCAAAGAACGCGGTCACCCGCCGCACGCTATCGAGCATGCGAAAACCAAAGAACCTCGCTGTGGGGCTCATCAGCAGGAGTCCCACGTTCGCGAACTCACCCGTCTCCAGATAAGGCATGAAGCGGACAATGGCGTAACGGCACGCGTGTTTCATTATGGTTTCCAAAAATCCTCGTGGCAATACCTAAGCAGCAGGCTGTATGCCTCGTCAGGCGTGAACCCGAGCGGCACGTCATCACCGACGATAGACCACGAAGCTGGCATTTTATCGCACGCGCACTCGAACTGTTTGAGCGCGTTTAGCATCCTCATCTCGTAAATCTGCCGGGTCACGAAGTCCTCATAGACGCTGCGCCATACCTGGGAGAACGGGTGAAGCTCGAGAAAGGCTGCCCCGTCGAAATAGGGATCGAATGCCTGGTTTTGATCAATCACTAACATTCGACTTGCTCCCGGGTCCCAAAGCAAATTTGGATTGCCGCCTTTCTCGGTCAGCGTCCGGTCCTGGTTCCGAATCCACCAGTCGAACACGATGACGTCCAACTGCAGTTTGGGATCGACATTGCCAAGCAGCGTCCATGACATCTCTAGTGCGTTTGGCACCGCGCAGGACGCAAATACATAGCCTGCGCCAAGTTCGGCGAAATGTGAAGGGCCGATTTGGATCAGTTCGTCGGCCACCTGCGCAATCCGAAACGGTGCAACGGGTAACCCGAACGCTTCGGCCATCGCACTCCCGAGCCACTCGGCGACCAGACTCCGGCGCCCAGCATGAAGCCCCTTTACAAAATATAGCTGATTGTCGTCGCCCCGGCAGATAAATGGCTGGGTGATACCCTGCGTGGCACGCCCCAGCACTTCGACGATCTGCACGACTTCGCGATTGAACATGGACTCCCCGTATATGGCCCGCCACGCTCCGCCACTGCGCAGCGCGAAGGGCGTAGGCCGGAAATGGTAACAGAGCCATTACCGTCGCCGCCCGGAGCGCGAACCGCTAGACATGGACTGACTGATGGCGGTTAGCGGCTCACCCAGGCGTACATCGGCATGCTTTGCAGTATCAAAGATTAGGAGGAACGGCCTTAATTGGAGATAGCCTCACAAGCACAATAATCAACACACTGCTGACAAGGGCATAGTGCGGGCGGCAATTGTAAGAGCTGCCCGCTCGCCGATCTAATTTTAATCAGACGGTCAACCTCCGGGTCTTGCTATTTAATTCCCCAAAATAACAGCGGATGTGATGTATCCGCCGCACGAGCGACCATGATTACCGCGTTGTCACCCACCTCCGCGATGCCTGATTGCGTCTGGCCAGAGTACGTGCAGGACGGAGACTCGTCAAAATTCAGTGTCAGCGAATACGCGTTTCCGGAAGTACGAGGTGCAATTGTTCCTTTCGCCTTGCACGCCCCGCTATCTAACGCTATATACCCGTCAGTTGTAATAGAAACACCAGTAGAATTGCTCGTATTTAAACCTTTGGTCGTGCCCCTGTAAGTGCCCGTTATCGCAGCAAGAGTTGGCGTCTTTTCGTAGTCTTCGTCATATGTAGTTTTAAAAGTAATGCTTTCTCCATCCACGTCTGGGCCGGTTAATGTACCGCTTAACCAACCCTTCGGAGCGTATGTTGCAGAAATAGTCGTTTTATGCGTTTCTGCGTTGGTTAAATCATAGTCGATAACGTCCGAAGAGGACAGCGTACCGCCCGAGGCTTTTACAGTGCCAATGAGTAGCTTCTCTCGCCACGGACTGCCCTCGTTCGCGTAGAGTGCGTAGAACGAGCCGTCATCGAGAATCAAAGCAAATATCTCTTGATTTTTGCTTGTTGTGCCTTTGTAGATCCCTTGGGCATCCGTTACAGGACTGGATACGTCACCGCCGCCTCCCCCGCAGCCGTATTGAGTAAAAACCAGAACTGTAGCAGCAAGTAGCTTATTGTACTTGTTCAAGTATTAACCCCGTTGTACATATTGAGTAAATCCCCTTCTATAGCATTCCTCGCATCCTGCTCGAACGAGACAGATACCGGCTTACCTCCAGCTTTCGCTAAGGGTAGCATTCTTCGTAGTTCGCTCGGACACGTTTTTCCGTCATTATGTATAAACCATTGGTAAGTCGTATGGTTTGTGTGGTGCAAGGCTCACGACAGAAGCACCGCTTACTGCTTACCCTCCGAAGCATCGCTTCCATGAAGTTAATCAAGAGTCGCACGAGTGCTATCCAAATCACCATCCATAGATAGAACACATGATAACAATTATTTAAATATATCAATCATATATATAGGCATTAACCCCCCAATAGGCCCCACTAACTCCCAAGCCACCTCTATTTAAATAAACATTGTTAATCCAAAAAAATTCCAAATGATCAAGGCAGAACTGAAATAGTTACGCTACAATCTCGACCTTCATCCCTTGGCAAACCATAGCGGTCTGATTTGTTTTTATCTAGTTCAGGCTATTATCATTCCTAATTCACCACAGCTTTTATTTAGTCAAAAAATTTCATTTTATTCCCCTGTCGAAAACATAACAAGGAGCGTTGTCAAATGCGCCATGATAATTGGCGGCTTAGTACTCATCGTATCTCAAAGCGGCTTTACATTGAATAGAATCCGACACGGGGTCAGCACGAGTTCAAGGATTGCAAATCAAGGCTCCACTATCATGAAGTGGAGCAGTCCCGTGAATCACCGGACACGGTCAGCCACTTAAACTACCGGGTAGGCATAAGACTGTGCTTGTGACTAACACTAGGCAGGAAGTGATGGAAGTGTTGAGGGGTCCGGAGCGGCGACGACGCTGGTCGGCGCAGCAGAAGCTGACAATGGTGCGGGAGAGTTTCGAGCCGGGAAAATCGGTCTCGATGGTCGCGCGCCAACACGGCGTGAATCCGAACCCGCTATTTCACTGGCGCAAACTGTATCATGACGGGAGCCTGTCGGCGGTTAAGGCTGGCGAGAAAATCGTACCGGCGTCGGAACTGGCCGACGCGCTCAAGCAGGTTTGGGAGCTGCAACGACTGCTTGGCAAGAAGAGCCTGGAGAACGAGATTTTGCGCGAGGCAGTTGAATACGGGCGAGCAAAAAAGTGGATTGCGCGTTCACCCTTGCTGCCGCAGGACGATCCGTGAAGCAGGTCTGCGAAGTTTTCGACGTGACGCGCTCCAATGTGGTAGCGAAACTATCGCGTCCGGCCCAGTGGCGGGATGCACGCCAGTCGCGATGGATGGACGATGGCGCTGTGGTCGAGGAAATCCGGCTGGTGGTAGCCGAGTTACCAGCTATGGCTACTGGCGCGTCTAGGGCATCCTGCGGCGTGAACGCAGTGGCACCGGCCTGGCACTGATCAACGCCAAGCGCGTGTACCGAGTCAAGCGTACGCACGCGTTGCTGATGCAACGAAGGCCGCAGCCACCTCGAGCGCAACGTCGCCACGATGGCAAGGTCGCAGTCGAACGCAGCAACCAACGCTGGTGTTCGGACGGCTTTGAGTTGCGCTGCGACAATGGCGAGGCGCTGCGCGTGACGTTCGCGCTGGATTGCTGCGACCGCGAAGCGATGAGCTGGGTGGCGACGACGGCTGGCTATAGCGGCGACGTGGTGCGTAATGTGATGCTGGCGGCCGTCGAGAACCGCTTCGACAACGCGCTGCAAGCACCCTCGGAGATCGAGTGGCTGCGCGATAACGGCTCCGGTTATACGGCCGACGAAACGCGCCGCTTCGCAACCGAAATCGGCCTGAAGCCGCAGACGACGCCGGTGTGCAGTGCGCAGAGTAACGGCATCGCTGAGAGCTTTGTGAAGACGATGAAGCACGATTACGTGGCCTTTATGCCAAAACCGGATGCGGCGACGGCCGTGCTCAATCTCGCCATTGCGTTCGAGCATGTCAACGAGAGGCATCCCCATAGCGCGCTGAAATATCGCTCACCACGCGAGTTTCGACTCACCATGGATTCATCAACTATAGTGTAAGGCCGTGTCTGGGACTATCGGGTCAACTCCAGGAAACTAAAATTTTGGGCAGCCAAGACGTTATCAAGCTTTGCGGGACGGCACCACATTGAAGCACAAACCGCAAAGCATCGACATTGGCCGTACTGGCTTCGTTCTACGGCAACTACGTTCGCTGCAAGTGCGCCATATCCGACGGATTGTATAGCTTTGTGTTAAGCGGCACACGTCGTGATGCCCTAGACGCACGACGGCATCTGCGCCGCAGCTATAGTCATTTGCTTCCGTTGTGGCTTACTTCCCTCCCGTAAACAACAGCGGGTGGGTTCGGTCCGCGCTCGTTGCGAGAGCGTTCAGATGGCCCGTCTCAGCCTCAATGACCACGCTGCCCGTCATCACTTGGCCAGACAGTGAGCAACTCGCAATCTGACCGTATCGAACCGTTATATCGTAGGCGTTGCCAGTTTTCTTAGGCGTGATTTCTCCAGCCGTTCGACAATCGTTAGGACCTGAAATTTCCACCGTGCCTTGCGGCGTTATGCTGACGTTCGCTTGACCTCGTTCCGATTCTCCGACGGCCAGGCCCGAATACACACCTGCCGCATTAGCAAGGGTTGGTGTGTCCTCATAGCGCGGATCATAGGTCACCGAAACCGGCATGGTTTGCCCCGTCTCGGAATAAGTAACTTGGCCGCTTAAGGATTGCTTAGCCCGATATGTACCGGAAAGTTGGCCGCGCACTGGTCCTAGACCATTGAAACTATAGCCGATGATGTCCGAAGCGAAAAGGTTACCGTTACTGCCTTCAACCGTTCCTCGTAACGCGTGAAATTCCTTCCCCTCTTTATCGAACGATATCGCATATAAAGACCCGTCATCAAAGATGGCGGTTGACAATATAGAGCCATCTGGCTCTGTATTGGTGTAAAACCCTTGGTAATCCGCTAATGGAGCACTACGGACCATATCGACTTCACCGCTCCCACAACCGTATTGAGTCAGCGCTACGGCTACAGCGACAGATAATGCTTTAATACGTTGAATCAACTAACAACTCCATCCATCTAAATTTACCATACTGCCTTTTAACATCTTTCACACTGCGATTGAATGAAAAGGCAATAAAATTCAGCATACCATACTAAACAGTCCATCTGATTAACTGAACCCATCTTTATGTCAGCGCCGTGCGCAGCTTTCACAAAACTAGATACGCCCATCACCAACTCCCCACCCGACATGCAAGCGCACGAGTACAATCGTTACAGGTCAAGGTGCTGTCATGATGAAGCGCTCCACCCAAAAACAGCAATATAGTTCACGCATGCGCACGCATCCGCAATGCCTTTATTCGTGTCAGTATCCCTACGGGTGAAACAGCACTCGGTAGCTAGACCGTAACTATGAATGCAAATAAAGTTTTCGCTGCACCCTGCCTAGCCCAGGCATGCGGTAGACATCTATCTCGGCCTATCCCTCAACTAGCTTCATACAAGCGCCTCCTTCGCATGACCTCGCCCTTGCGATACTAACGTGAAGCACGCGGTCACGTGCTCGCATTCCGATGTCAACTATGAAATTACGAAGCACTGCATGCCCAAGCGGACCTGCGCAAGTAAAGGGGAAGGGGCATGCTCCCATACCGTCCCGTCTCACAAAACTTTAATATCCGGCGTGGGCTGGATAAAAAAGAATCGTTGTTCTAGAAAAAGCAACAGCCCGAAGGTCGGATCGAATTTGTATTGCTGCAAAAATCCTACGGCACCCGTAATAAATACGGTGAGTTGTGCAGTGCAACCACCCGAATCCGGGTTACTCTCCAACAAAGGTTTTGCTATACCATAAACTTCCGAGTATCCAGGCGCGTCCCTGCGCGGAAAATCTGTTGTATTTCATATACGATAGGATCTCGCTGATCGCTAATTCCCGCTTAACATTGGATAACTGAGTTAGGACAATACCCCTCCTTTTGAGCACGTCGAAAACTCGATATAGTTGGTCTTCGTCGGCGCTATTGAGCAAGTTCAGCGCTTGCTGCCAAACCTGCCTTGATAGGCTGGCATCCATGAAAAAAGCACAATCCAGCAAGCCAGCTACCGCCTGCGTCCGCTGCGCTAACGGCACGCGTGCAAACCCTCGCTCCAGCACAGCTATTTCATCAGCATGTCAATGGCTAAGCAACGCAAGCAATCCTGAAAATAAACCGAGGAGTGCAGTGCTCCATGGTTCATCAGGCAATGCTATTGCCAAGTTGCGCATTTCCGCGTAGCACACAGACCGCTCGGATTCTGACACGCATTAGAACTGAGTCGAATAACACTATGCTGACCCGAGCGCCTGCAAAAGCGCATGCACCCCACAACGCTATTCGTCGCGCCGATGTTGGCTTTCTGCGACGAAACGGCCCAATAAGGTGTCGTACACGTGGCGATAAAGAATTTCAAACCGATCAAGGGCTTGCTTTAAAACCGTTCAAGGCTTGCGAGCTTGCTAAGTTATCAGACGAAAGGGGCTCAAACGGCATGATCCGCAGTTCCACCCAATTCGTTGGCAGACAGGGATCAGGCAGCGCTGAGCGACGCAAGCGCCCTCTCCAAAGCGCGACTAGCGGCAAAATCCGCGTCATTTTTGAGCACCACGTGCATCACCCGTTGCCGGTTGTGGCCGGCCGCCGCCGGCGAATTCCACAATAGCTGGGCACACGGCTGCGCGGCACGAACCCACCGCCGCCACGCACGGATCGGCGCACCTTCGTTGACCAAGCGCAGCGACAGCTCTCGGCCGTCATACTGGCCAACCTTGCGGCTCTCGACCCACACGACGGTGGTCCGCGTGACGAGATCGATGGACACCGCATAGCGACCAATCGCAAACCGCCGCGCCGCGAAATTCGATCGCCACAGCGGCCGCGGCCGGCAAATCCAAATCACAGCGACATATAGCCAAGGCAATACGGCCAACCAGCCATTGCTGTTTGCCACGGCATGCAGCGTCGCCTTGGGTTCGGCCGCGGCAACGAACGACCCGATTGACCATGCGGCGAACAGAAAACAGACAAGCGCAAAGCAACGCAAAGCCTGCCTCAACCATTGGGGTAGCGGATGAAATGGCCGTTCCACGCGCGCCTGTGCCCCGGGCAGCGCAACCAGCAGGAACAGCAGAATGATGTTCAGGCATGCCCACGGCGACGACGCGACGCCATTCAGCATCGACACGAAGCCCATCTGCGACATCGACTGCACCCAGCGTGCAAGCAACGCCAGACCGATCGCTCGCAGCGCGAAAATCGTCGCGGCACCTGGCACAGTATGGCGGTTCGGTCGCATTGCCCTCGGCAAGTCCCTCGGCAATTTATTCTCCTGTTTGTCGCACAGCCGCCCTGCAGGCCGCCGCAATCGCCCCAGCGGCACATTATAAGGACTCTTACGGAGCAATGCGGCAATCGCCGCGCAAACAAAAACGCCCACGGCATCGAACACCGTGGGCATTGGAGGAATGCAGCAGGCTCGTCGAACCGGCTTGATGCAGTTTGCTTAGCCGGCGGCGACTTCGCGCAGCACGGTACGACGGCTGCGGCGCAGCAATGCCTTGTACGCATCGACGTAGCGTTGCGCCATCACCTTCGACGTAAAACGGGCCTCGAATGCCGCTCGTACGCCGGCGCGCGGCAGCGTATGCAGCCGATTCACCGCAGCCACCGCGCTCAGTTCATCCTCGACGACAAAGCCCGACACACCGTTCTCGATGACCTCCGGCACGGAGCCGCGCTTGAACGCGATCACGGGCGTGCCGCAAGCCATTGCCTCGATCATGACTAAGCCGAACGGCTCCGGCCAGTCAATCGGGAACAACAACGCATGCGCGCCCGACAGAAACTCGGCCTTCTCGGCTTCCGAGATCTCGCCGATGTACTCGACGTGCGGCAGCGACATCAGCGGCTTGATCTGTTCCTCGTAATAGGCACGATCGGCCTTGTCGAGCTTCGCGGCGATCTTGATCTTCATGCCGCACTGCTGTGCGATCCGGATCGCGGTATCTACGCGCTTTTCCGGCGAAATACGTCCCAGGAAGGCCAGATAGCTCGGCTCGATATCGGTGCGGGGCGTCAGCAGATCGATGGGCAGGCCATGATGTACGGTCGAGAGCCAATTGGCCTGCGGCAACGGATTGCGCTGGTTGTCGGAGATCGACACGACCGGCACGTCGTTGAACACGTTGAAGATCGGCTGCAGCTCAGGCAAGTCGAGCCGGCCGTGCAATGTCGTCAAATGCGGCACCGGCTGGCGCGAAAACAGCGGGAACGGATAGTAGTCGATATGGAAATGCAGTACATCGAACGCTTCCGAGCGTCGGCGCACCTGCTCGAGCAGCAACATGTGCGGCGCCATCGTGTCGCGGATCGACGGATCCAGTCGCAATGCCTGCGGCCATACCGCATCGAGCTTGGCCGACGTTTGCGAATCCCCGCTGGCAAACAGCGTCACATCATGTCCGAGTTCGACCAGCGCTTCAGTGAGATAGGACACGACGCGCTCGGTCCCACCGTACAGCTTTGGAGGAACAGCCTCGTGCAGCGGCGCGATTTGAGCGATTCGCATGTCGGTAAACTCCTAAAAAAGTCAGGCGAAGTGGCTACTTCGTTTTAATACGGCTCAGGCCCCCCGGCTTGCCACCCGGGCCGCCGCGCCTGCGCCATCGGCGCGAGCGCGGCGGCCGGTTTTGCCGCACCGGCACGGTGCGGTTGTACAGTCTCTCGGTCTAATCCGTCTGCCGCGCTCAATGCCATCGTCTTCCGACGGTGGGCAAGCCATAAACGCTCAAGACGTCAAGCCGTTGACTGTTCGGCAAAACTATCTAGGGGCTGACCAGGACTCGATTATCGATGCCGCATAGCACAAATCCTTACCTGCCTTTCAAAGTCTTTACCTTGTTACAGTATTGATACACTTTGCTAAGCCTTGTTTTAAAAGGCTGTTTTAGATTGTTTGCAGGGCTGGCCACGCGGGCCGGGCGTTGGGCTGCGCGATTTAACGCAACGCAACACGACGCGACGCGCTGGCAGTCAGCGCAGGCTGACTTGTCATTGTATCTTAAAATACAGTCACCTACGGACATGAAATGTCGCTTGCTGGCCACGCCCGATCGGCTGCCGTTGGGGTCCACCACCATACGTGCCCTGGCCTGCCGATTCGCACGTCGCCCGACTGAACCGTTCCCGGCGCGTTTACAATCCCGTCTTTGGCAGCTCGCCTGCCAGGGTCACCACTGTTCGAGGCCACCGCACTCGCCATGGCAAACACCGATTCGACGCTTTACCCCGACCAGAATGAGCGCCTGACGGCGGCCGAACGCAATGCGCGCAATACGCGGCTGGCGAGCTACGCCCATCGTCCGCTGTCGTTCCTGTTTCGCTACATTCGGCGTCATCCGGTCGCGCACGCCACCGTATTGGCAAGCGTATTCGCGGCAGTCGGCTGCGCGCTTGCATCACAGTATGCGATCAAGCATTTAATCGACGTGCTCAGTCACGGCCGCCATCACCCGCTCGAGCTATGGGGCGCGTTCGGGCTGCTGGTCGGCCTGATTGCCGCTGACAACCTGCTATGGCGGGTCGGCGGCTGGATCGCCGCGCATACGTTCGTGGTCGTCACAGGCGATTTGCGCAAGGACTTGTTCCGCTACCTGAGCGGCCATTCGCCGACCTATTTCGCCGAAAAGCAGCCTGGGATGCTAGCCAGTCGCATCACTGCCACGTCCAACGCGGTCTACACGGCCGAGAACATGATGGCGTGGAATGTGTTGCCACCTTGTATCGCCGTGTGCGGCGCGATCGTGATGATTTTCGCGGTCAACCCCCTGATGGCTAGCACACTGCTGGTGGCCTCCGCCATTCTGGCGATCGTGCTGTTCAAGCTGGCCCGGCGCGGCAGCGCGCATCACCAGGCCTTCGCGACGCGCGCCGCGTCAGTGGACGGCGAGCTGGTCGACGTGATCGGCAACATGGCGCTGGTACGTGCCTTCGGCATGACGCTGCGCGAGCAGCGGCGCTTCGGCATGACCGTGCACGCCGAGATGACCGCACGCCAGCAAAGCCTGCTGTACCTGGAGAAGCTGCGGCTGTTGCACGCGGTGATCACTGCACTGCTCTCGGCCGGGCTGCTCGGTTGGACGCTGTGGCTATGGACACGTGGGCAGGCAACCTCCGGCGACATCGTGCTGGTGAGTTCGCTGGGCTTCACGATCCTGCACGGCACGCGGGACCTCGCGGTCGCGCTGGTGGATGTCACGCAGCATGTGGCAAGGCTGTCCGAAGCCGTGCAGACGCTGCTCGAGCCGCATGACATGCCCGACCGCAACGACGCTACCGAGCTGAGCACGAATGGGGGGTGCGTCGATTTCGAGCAGGTCACGTTCGCATATCCACGACGCCGCCCGATTCTCGATCATTTCGAATTGCATATCGAACCGGGTCAGCGGGTTGGGCTGGTGGGCAAGTCCGGCGCCGGCAAGTCCACCGTACTGGCGCTGCTGCAGCGCTTTTACGAGCCGCAGGGCGGCGTGATCCGGATCGACGGACAGGACATCTCACGCATCACGCAGGACAGCCTGCGCAGCGCCATCGCGCTGGTGCCGCAGGATATTTCGCTGTTCCATCGAACCGTGTATGAGAATATCGCCTATGGCCGGCCCGAGGCGTCCCGCGAGGAAGTGCTCGCCGCCGCGCGCGAAGCCCGCTGCACGGACTTCATCGAGACCATGCCAGACGGGTTCGAGACGATCGTTGGCGACCGTGGCGTCAAGCTCTCTGGCGGACAGCGCCAACGCATCGCGATCGCTCGCGCCATTTTGAAGGACGCCCCGATCCTGCTGCTGGACGAAGCAACGTCCGCACTGGACAGCGCATCCGAGGAAGCGATCCAGCAGGCGCTGGACCGGCTGATGCGGGGCCGCACCGTGGTGGCGATCGCGCACCGGCTCTCGACGCTGCAGAACTTCGACCGAATCATCGTGATGAGCGCGGGCAAGGTCATCGACGATGGCACGCCGGACGAGCTGAAGAATCGGCCCGGCCCGTATCGCGACTTGCTGACAAAGCAATTGGGACGCGCTGCAGCCCATGACCACGAACCGAGACTCGTCGAGCACGCTTAACGAGACTGGCGCGTCCCTGGCCACAAGGTTAGCGCGTCTCTGGCGGGGCTCGGCCCGCGCAGTCGCCCCACCGCTGCGTGTGGGCGTCGCTGCGTATACGTCGCTGCCGCCCTCTTCGACGGCGTGCTTGCTGTCAGCCTGTGGCCGGCGCCAGCAAGCGCAGGTCGCCGAGGAAGTGATCGCGCCATACAGATACGTTATTCTCACGCAACTGCGTCATCATATCCGCGTGACGCTGCCGCCGCTCAAACAGCGGCATGCTCAGCGCGCGATCTAGGGCGTCGGCCATGCCCGCGAGGTCGGCGGGATTGACAATCAACGCGCCGTGCAGTTCCTGCGCGGCGCCAGCGAAGCGTGACAGCACCAAAACGCCCGGATCGTCGGGATCCTGCGCGGACACATACTCCTTGGCCACCAGATTCATGCCGTCGCGCAGCGGTGTCACGTAGCCGACATCGGATATCCGGAACAACGCAGCCAGCACCTGTCGCTCGTACTGCCGGTGAATGTAGCGGATCGGCGCCCAATCCAACTCGGCAAAACGTCCGTTGATCCGGCCCGCCTCCGCCTCGAGCTGCAGCCGGATGTCCTGGTACGCATTCATGTCAGCGCGGGTCGGTGGCGCGATCTGCACGAACGACACCTTGTTGCGGCGCGCAGGCGTCGCCTCAAGCAGCTTCTCGAACGCACGGAACCGCTCCACCAGCCCTTTCGAATAGTCTAGCCGGTCCACGGCCATGATCAGTTGTCGCTCGTGCAGCGTTGCCTTCAGATTGCGCACGTAGCTAGCGCTCTCGCCGACCGCAGCCAATTGCGCAATCTCGTCCGGATAAATGCCGATCGGATAGGCGCCGGCGCGCAGCGTGCGATCATACGCTCGCACGCTGCATACCCTGGCGTCAATACGACGTTCGACCTGCCCATGTGCCTCATGCTCGATGTAATCGACGAAGGCACGCAGATCCCCTTCTGTCTGGAAGCCGACCAAATCGAAGCAACACAGCGCCCGCATCAGTTCCTCATGCGGCGGGACGGTCAACAGCAACTGCGCGGGCGGAAACGGAATATGAAGAAAAAAGCCGATACGGTTCGCCACGTGCCGAGCACGCAGCGCCTCGGCAAACGGAATCAGATGATAGTCGTGGACCCAGATCACATCATCGGGCCGGATCAGCGGCACCAACTGGTCCGCCAGCCATCGATTGACCCGGCGGTAACCGTCAAACTCCTGCCGCTCAAAATGGGCAAGGTCGCAGCGATAGTGGAATGTCGGCCATAGCACCGCGTTCGAAAAGCCGCGATAGTATTGCTCGTAGTCGCACCGGGACAACGCGATCGTCGCAAAGGTCACCGGGCCACGCTCCTCGAGCTTGATCGGCTCGATCGGGCCGGACTGCGTGTCGCCACTCCAGCCGAACCACATGCCGCCGGTCTCTTTTAGCGCGTCATAGACGCCGATCGCCAATCCGCCGGCGGCGGGCCCTCCCTCGGAAATCGGCGCAACCCGGTTTGAAACGATGATCAACCGGCTCATGCGGCACCGTACAAGTCACTGTACATCTGGCGGTTCATGCGCGCGGCGGCCGCGCGCCAATCAGCGTCGCGAGCCAATCGCGGAATGCGGCGACCGAAGGGACCCTGGCGCCGGCCCGCGTATCGCCGTCACCAATCTTGATCGACACGCCGCCGCGCGCATTGACCACGTCGAAGCCCTTTTCGTCCGTCAGGTCATCGCCCGCAAAAACCGGCACGCGACCCGCGAACGGCGGCTCGTCGAGGAATGCCGCGATCGCCCGCCCTTTGTCGACGTGCTTCGGCTTGATTTCGTACACCATCTTGCCGGGCTGCAGCACATACGCATCGCTGTATTCAACGCACAACCGCTCGGTCTCGCGTCGTGCCACCGGCTCTCGATCCGGCGCATTCCGATAGTGCAGCGCAAGCGCCGCGCCCTTGATCTCGAGCAACATGCCGGGATTATTACCGACCACACGCTCGAGCTCCCGTTCGATGCGCGCGAGTCGTGGATCGTTGAACCCCACGCGCAACACGCCGCCATTCGCATCGCGCCGCTCCGCGCCATGCAACCCCGCGATGGGCAGGTTTGCCAGCGCGTCCGACGCGAGCAGCATGTCAATGCTGTCGATGCCGCGACCGGACACCACCGCAAGCGCGCCGTGCGATGCTTGCCGCAACCCGCCTAGCAACTGGATGAGCACCGGTTCGACAACCACACGATCCGGCGCCCCCGCCAGTTCCACCAGCGTGCCATCGAAATCGAAGAAAAATGCTGCTTCAAGCGGGTTGACGTGAGGCAGTGCGGCAAATGAATCGGATAAGCGTTGCATCGAATGGATAGTCTGGATCAAAGAGACAGCGGCGCAGGACGATGCCCCATCGACGGGCATCACGCACGTTGCCGCATCGTCCGCCTTATTGTCGTGGCATCTTACCGCAACGGCAACGCGCGGCATATTGCCCCACCGCCGTGCATGGGTCGCCGTGCGCAACGAAATGCGCTAAAGTACCCCATTCGGTGGATGCGTCGATACGCTCCGCGCCAAGTCCCTACCCGTGTTCCGTTTGCCGATGTCCATCCCGTTGCCCCGATCGCGTATGCGCATTCCGCGCGCGCCCCGCCGCCAATCGGTGCTGCGCCACACCGTGCTCGCCGCGTGCGTCGGCCTATTGGTGACATTGTCAGCGTGCACGCGGGATAACGGCCAATGGAAACTGACCAACGTCTCCGGCCACCTGCCGGATCTTGGCTTCTCGCTGCAGGCCGACAACGGGCAGACTGTGTCCGGCGCGTCGTTCGCCGGCAAAACCACGCTAGTCTTCTTTGGCTATACGCATTGCCCGGATGTATGCCCGGAGACCATGGCCCGGCTGATGCAAGTTGTCGAGCAATTGGGCGACGACGCCCGCGACGTGCGCATTCTGTTTATTTCGGTCGATCCCCACCGGGACACGCCGCAGACATTGCATACCTACGTGCAGGCGTTCGATCCACAGCACGTGGTCGGCCTGAGCGGCTCCGAAAAACAGATCGCTAATTTGGCGCGACGCTATCGCGTCGCGTACCAGGCCGAGAAACCCGACGGCAACGGAAGCTACGAGGTCACGCACAGCTCAGCGGTCTATGTGTTCGATCGTACCGGCCGCGCGCGCCTGCTCGCTACCGCATCCGACTCCGCCAACATGATCACCGACGACTTGAAACACCTGATCAAGCAAACGTCCTGACGCCGCTGCATCGCCGAGCTGTGCACGCGCGATGCACGTCGCATCGCGCGAGGCTGGTTCAGTAATCGAGATCGGGTACTTTGAACATGCCGCGTAGCGCCTTAAGTTCCGCGCGATGCAGCGACGCAAGATGACCCAGCACGTGCTCGCCTTTCTTCAAAAGATGCACCTGGACCTGTCGCCGGTCCACTTCGCTTTGCACGCGCTTGACCAATTCCAACGCCTCGCAGCGCGTGACCAGCGCCACCACGCCATGCGGCTGGGCTTGCAGCCGTTCAGCCAACTCACCGATGGTCGCCCATTCGCGCCCCGGGAAACCCTTGACATGCAACAGCAGCAGGTATTGCAACGGCGTGATGCCTTCACTTTGCGCAGCGTTTTCCGAAAAACGTTGGAACCGCCGCATTTGGTAGCGGAACTCGGACAACGTTTCAAAATCCTGCTTGGTCAGGATAGCGCTTGTAGTAGCGTTCTTCATCTTGTTGGCGCGAAGGCGGTCATCAGTCACGGACGACGCATCCAGACATGCGCAATGCCATCGTCATCATGCTCGTCGGAGATCGGCTCGAATCCGAACCCGTGGTAGAAGCGCTGCAAGTGCGCCTGCGCGTGCAGCCGCACCGCCGTGTTTGGCCAGCGCGAGCCGATATGGTCGAGCGCCTGGGCCATCAACGCGCGGCCTAGCCCATCGCCGCGATGGCGCGGCGAAGTCAGCACACGACCGATGACGCGATCGGCGCGCTCATCGTGCTGTGCGGCGGACAGCACCCGGAGATAGCCCGCGCACGGACGGCCCGGCAAGCGCGTATCGCGCGCAAACAGATGCCACGCCTGCCAATCAAGTTGATCGATATCGCGATAAATGCACCGTTGCTCGACGACGAAAACCTCACTGCGCACGTCCAACATGTCGTAGACGTCAGCCGCGCTCAACTCGGCGAAGTGCCGGAAACTCCATTCGATCATTTCATCCGTTTATTCCAGCGTGCACGGGTTACACAGGGCCTTAAAGGTAGACGTGCGCCATCGTGGCACGCCGGTACGCCGACGTCATGCAGGTGGCACGAGCGCTACCATTGTCGCATGATGCCTGCGCATGTACGCGTGAGCATCATGCGCTGCCCGTCGCCAACTGCCTGCCATATCGGTCGCCGTATTGGGGAAGCCGCCGTGCACGAGGTGAACGCCAACGACGTCATTGCACTAGCCGCGGCAATACACGGCGCCGACGCGGTCGTCCGCAGCGCACGCTTTTCGACGTTGAAGGCCGCTGCACTGCTGGCAACACTGAAGACAGCAAGCGTCAAGCGACTGGTCGTCGTAGGGGGCGTGGCGCAAACAAAAAACCCCCTAAAAATAGGGGGTTGTCTGGAGGCGCGAGCCGGAGTCGAACCGGCCTAAACGGCTTTGCAGGCCGCTGCATAACCGCTTTGCTATCGCGCCATGGCACCTGGAGCGGGAGACGAGTCTCGAACTCGCGACCTCAACCTTGGCAAGGTTGCGCTCTACCAACTGAGCTACTCCCGCAAGCATGAGCTACTATGCGTCGTGGAGCGGGAGACGAGTCTCGAACTCGCGACCTCAACCTTGGCAAGGTTGCGCTCTACCAACTGAGCTACTCCCGCACGATGCTGTCGCCGTTCACGCGTTGGCGTGTTCAGCGAAGTTCGAGATTATGCTGAAAGCGACGCACAGTGTCAAGGACCGAGGCCGATAAAAAATCCGGGCCATCGCAGAAATGCCCGTTCCGCTCCAACCCATCATGCGGCCCGATCGCGGATCTGCGGCCAGGCCAGCTTCATGTAATAGAACATCGACCAGATCGTCAGCACGGCCGCCAAGTAGATCAGCCACTCGCCCACGACGCGCGTATTGATCGCGAACTGCCCCGGCACGCCAATTGGCGCATAGTACAGCAGCATTGGAATCGCGATCATTTGGCACGCGGTCTTGAACTTGCCTAGCGAATTGACGGCGACGCTCTTAGATGCGCCGATCTGCGCCATCCATTCACGCAGCGCGGAAATCGTGATCTCACGGCCCACGATCACCAGCGCAATGGCCGAATCGAGCCGCATCAAGTGCACCAGCACCAGTAACGCAGCGGTCACCATCAGTTTGTCCGCAACCGGATCAAGAAAGGCACCAAATGCCGAGGTTTGGTTGAGCTTGCGCGCGAGAAATCCATCGAACCAATCGGTCAACGCCGCCAGGATGAAGATGGCCGCAGCCGCTTCGTTCTTGTCCTGCGCGTTCAGCATCGTGTCCGGCAGATAGTACACGCCAACAATCAACGGGATCAGCACGATCCGTAGCCACGTCAGGAAAATCGGTAAATTAAAAGGCATCGAAACGAATGGGCGATGAAAGGTTGCGCAGGATTGTCATTGTGCCGCGTGATCCGGCGCGTCACAAGCAAGCGGCCCGCGCGCCGGCCGCCATGCTCAATGCAATTGACGGTAAATCTGCTCGGCCAGCGTACGCGACACGCCTTCGACACTGGCCAATTCGTCGATGCTAGCGGACATCACGCCGCGCAACCCGCCAAAGCGCGCGAGCAATCGCTGCCGTCGCTTCGCTCCAACCCCCTCAAGCTCCTCCAGGCGCGAACTGTGCCGCGCCTTGGCGCGCTTGGCCCGCATCCCAGTGATGGCAAAGCGATGCGCCTCGTCGCGAATCTGCGCGACCAGCATCAGCGCAGCGCTCTCCTTGCCCAACTCGAGCGGCGCCCGCCCGTCCGCGAAGACCAAAGTCTCAAGACCGACCTTGCGACCCTCACCTTTCGCGACCCCGACCAGTATGCCGGCATCCAGTCCCAGTTCCGTGAAAACCTGACGGGCGATCTCGACCTGCCCCTTGCCGCCGTCGATCAGCACAATATGCGGCAGCACGCCAGCACCCGCGACCGCACCCGCCTGCGCCGCGGGCTGCGCGTCGCGGGCGGGTGCGGCGTCGCGAGCCGGTGGTTGCACGTCGGCCGGCAAAGTCGATGATGCGCCGGCCAACTGCGATACGACCTTTTCATAGCGCCGCGTGAGCACCTGCCGCATAGCGGCGTAGTCATCACCCGGCGTGATCCCCGTGATGTTGTAGCGTCGGTACTCGGCGGACTGCATCTTATGATGGTGATAGACGACACAGGAGGCCTGGGTCGCCTCGCCCATCGTGTGCGAGATGTCAAAGCACTCGATGCGCAATGATGACAGGTCCTCCAGGTCAATTGACAACACCTGGGCAAGCGCGCGCGTACGGGCCTGCTGGGAACCCTGCTCGGACAGCAGCCGGGCGAGCGCGAGTCGTGCATTCTGCTCGGCCATCGATAGCCATGCCCGCTTCTGGCCTTGCGGCTGGCGGATCAGCGAGACCTTGTGCCCGCACTGCTGCGCTAGCACGTCAACCAACTCACGCGTGGCCGGCGCATGGCTGACGATGATTACGGGCGGCACCGGATGGCCAATATAGTGCTGTGCGATAAACGCGTCCAGCACCTCTGCCTCGATGCCATCCCGCGCCGCCTTCCGTGTGCTACGGTCCGCCGCCAGGACATCGGCTGCCGCAGTGCTGGCTGCCGGGATGGCGGCTGTCGTCACTTCCAACCCATCGCCGGCCTCGGATCCACCATCCACCTCGGATCCATTGCCCAACTCGGATCCAGCGCTCGCCTCGGATCCACCGCCCGCCTTGGACCCATTGCCCACCTTCGATTCGTTGCCCGCCTCGGACCCGTCACCGGCTTCCGGCACCTCGGCAACTTCCGAGCCGTCTTCGGCATCGTGCCCAGCGGCGGTTGTCGGCGCCTTACCCACCGACAACCTATCGGCGACGCACGCCGTCTGCATAGCTTCCTCGACGCTGAGTTCGTGCGGCGCGGCCAGCGCGGTCTCGACGTGGGATGGGAAATAAGCCTTGTCGCCGAGATGGCGTCCGCCACGTACCATGGCCAGGTTCACGCACACGCGCCCTCCTTGCGCGACCACCGCCAGGATGTCGGCATCGCCGCTGCCACGCTCGGCGCCGACCTCGATCGCCTGCTGGTGCAGCACCTTGGACAGCGAACTCATCTGGTTGCGTACCGCGGCCGCCTGCTCGAATTTCAACTCGGCCGCGTAACCATGCATCTTGTCCTCCAGTTCGTTCATCACCTCACGCTGACGCCCCTGCAGAAAGCGCGCCGCGTTCGTCACGTCGCGCGCATAGTCTTCGTCACTGATTGCGCCGACACAAGGCGCAGTGCACCGGCCGATCTGATGCAGCAGGCAGGGGCGGGTACGGTTGCTAAAGACTGAGTCCTCGCAGGTTCGCAATTGGAATACGCGCTGCAGGATCTGGATGCTCTCGCGCACCGCCCAGGAACTCGGGAATGGGCCAAAATACTGGTTGTTCTTGTCGACCGCGCCACGGTAGTACGCCATGCGCGGGAAGCGATGCCCAGTGAGCTTCAAGTACGGGTACGACTTGTCGTCGCGAAACAGAATGTTGTAGCGCGGCGTCAATGCCTTGATCAGATTGTTCTCCAGCAGCAGTGCCTCTGCTTCGGAGCGGGTCACCGTGGTTTCGATGCGCGCGATGCGCTGGACCATCAACGCGATACGCGGCGACACTAGCGTCCTGGTGAAATAGCTCGATACACGCTTTTTCAAGTCGCGCGCCTTGCCCACGTACAGCACGGCGCCTTGTGCGTCGTAGTAGCGATACACGCCGGGCAGGTGCGGCAACTGTGCAATGACACTTTTAGGGTTGAAACCTGTATCGGGCTCGGCAACGGACACAGGGGCAGACGGTTCAGTCATGTAGCCAATACCGGGTCAGTCCCGTGAGCTGCACGGAATCTGTGCTCTAAAATAAACAGTTTAGATCATTCGTCAAGCGGCCTGCGCGTCGCGCACGCATCCCATGTCCTCCTGCCCCGACCTGCTCGTCGGCGCGCGTGCGCCACTCACGTGCGACATTTTCTGCACGGTAATCGACAATTTCGGCGACGCCGGCGTCTGCTGGCGGCTGGCCCGGCAGTTGGCGAATGAATACGGCTGGCAGGTGCGTCTATTCATCGACGAGTTGGCCACGCTCGCGCGTCTGGCGCCTGGGCTGGATGCCGAGCGTGAGCGGCAAGTGCTGGCCGGCGTCGCCATCGAGCACTGGCATGAGCCCCAGTTCGCTGAACCTGGCGCGGCGGTACTAAACATCGCCGATGTCGTCATCGAGGCATTCGCCTGTGATCTGCCGGCGTCATACGTTGCTGCGATGGCGCAACGCTCGTCGCGGGTAGTTTGGATCAACCTTGAATACCTGTCATCGGAAGACTGGGTGGCAAACTTTCACTTGCGCGCGTCGCCCCATCCCCGCCATGCGCTGGCCAAGACGTTCTTCTTCCCCGGCCTCGGCGCCCACACCGGCGGAGTGCTTTGCGAGCAAGACCTGGACGCGCAGCGCCGCGCATTCGTTGAATCGGCGGCCGAACGTGCAGGCTGGTGGACGGCGCTCGGGCTGCCGCAGCCCGATCCGGCCGCCACGGTCGTATCGCTGTTCTCCTACGAGAATCCCGCCCTCGACGCGCTGCTCGAGCAATGGCGCGATGCGACGGATCCGTTGGTGCTATTGGTTCCACAGGGACGGATCTCCAGCTCCGTAGCGCGATTCTTCGGTCATCCTGCAGGAGCGCGCGCATTCGCGGCGGGCACCAGCGCGAGCGCAGGCGCGCTGAGCGCGCATGCGTTGCCATTCACCGACCAACGCAGCTACGATCGACTGTTGTGGAGCGCCGATATCAACTTCGTGCGTGGCGAGGATTCGTTCGTGCGCGCGCAGTGGGCACGCAAGCCGTTCGTCTGGCACATCTATCCACAGGCGGATGATGCGCATCTGCCGAAGCTGGACGCGGCCCTCGCGCATATCGGCTCGGCGCTGGAGCCGCGCGCGCGCGACGCATTGACGCGTTTCTGGCACGCATGGAACGGCAATTCAACGCATGGCATGCCCGATTGGCAGGATTTCATCCAGCACCGGGAAGCGTTCGCGGCACGCGCGCACGCATGGGCGGACGAGCTAGCCGCCGTTGGTGATCTAGCCGGGCATCTGGCCGCATTTGCCCAAAATACGTTAAAATAGTGGGTTTTCAAGAGCTTAGGCTCGCCTGCCGGACTGCCCAATGCGGGGGCGTGCCGTCAGCCATTCGCCATACCCATTTATCGGACAGGACAGTGTTATGAAGACCGCTCAAGAACTGCGTACGGGCAACGTCATAATGATCGGCAACGATCCCATGGTCGTGCAAAAGACCGAGTACAATAAGTCGGGCCGCAACGCCGCGGTCGTCAAGCTGAAGCTGAAGAACCTGCTGACCGGCGCGGGCAACGAGTCGGTGTACAAGGCCGATGACAAGTTCGACGTGGTCGTGCTCGACCGCAAGGAAGTCACCTATTCGTACTTCGCTGATCCGATGTATGTCTTCATGGATGCGGACTACAATCAGTACGAGGTCGAAAGCGAGATGATGGGCGATGCGTTGCACTATCTCGAGGATGGCATGACGTGTGAAGTGGTGTTCTACAACGACAAGGCGATCTCAGTCGAGTTGCCGACCACGCTGGTGCGCGAAATCGTCTATACGGAACCTGCGGTCAAGGGCGATACGTCGTCCGGTAAGGTACTCAAGAATGCCAAGCTGGCTACCGGCTTTGAATTGCAAGTGCCGCTATTTTGCAACATCGGCGACAAGATCGAGATTGACACGCGTACACACGAGTACCGCAGCCGCGCGTAACAACGCGCCGAATATTCCCCATGCCGCAACGCAAGCGCTCCAACTGGAGCGCTTTTTGTTTACGGGGGCCAATGCTACGCGACGCGACACTGCTGCGCAGCGGTGGAAGAATTTACGCGCCAAACGGGAAAAATTTGCCGCTTCGGGGTCGTACGCGAGTCACCCTGTTACAGCAACGCATTGATTGGTAAAGTGCTACGAATTGGCACGAAGCATGCTCACCCCGAACCGCCACCGCAGCGCTCAAAAATTCGCCGCAGATCATACCTCTTCGCGCTATGCCACACGCCCTGATCGTTGAAGACGACCCTAACAGCCTGTCGGGATTGTCGGCCATCCTGAGTACTGATGGCTTTTCCGTCGACACGGCAGCCACGCTCGTAGAAGCGCGCGCCGCGTTGCAGCGGTTTATTCCCGATGTGGTGCTGGTCGACTTAAACCTGCCTGACGGCAGTGGGCTAGACGTGCTGCACTCGCTGCCGTCTCAGCCGGACGGCGCGACGCCGGTCATCGTAATGACCGGTAACGCGACGGTAGAAAGCGCGATCGAAGGGCTACGCCACGGCATTTGGGATTACCTACTCAAACCAGTCAATATCCCGCGATTGCGCAGCCTGCTGGCGCGCATTCCGCGCCCATACGAGCTTACCGAGGAAGTCCAAAACCTGCGTGCGGCATTGCGGCGGGTCGGCCGCTTCGGCTCAATGATTGGCCGCGGTGCGGCGATGCAACAGGTCTATGACACGATCGAGCGTATCGCGCCGACAGAGGCAGCGGTGCTGATCGTCGGCGAGCCGGGAACAGGCAAGGAGATTGCCGCGCGAACGCTGCACGAGATGAGCCGTCGCAAGAAAAGCCCGCTGGTGAAGCTGGACGGCGCGGCGGCCAGTCACGCAGGCGCTGAGCCGTGGGAAAGCATGCTATTCGGTCACCAGCGCGGCGCATTCGATGGGGCGGAGACGAACGAAGCCGGCGTGCTGGAACAAGCGGCCGGTGGCACGCTGTTCATCGACCGTGTCGATCTGCTGCCCGCCGCGCAGCAGGAAGCACTCGCACGAGCGCTGGGCGTGCGCACGTTCCGCCGGATGGGCGGCACCACCGATCTGAGCGCCGACTTCCGGGTGGTGGCGGCCACCGTCGAATCGCCGCAGCAGGCGCTGGCCCGCGGCACGCTGCGCGCCGACCTGCTGCAACGGCTGAACGTTGCGCCGTTGATATTGCCGCCGCTGCGCGAGCGCGGCGAGGACATCGAACTGTTGGCCACTTATTTCGTCGACGTGCTGAACCAACGCCACGAGTCGGTCAAGCGGCTCAGCCCGCTCTGCGTGCGCGAGCTGTTCCAATACGAGTGGCCGGGCAACGTGCGTGAATTGCGCGACGTGATCGAGCGTGCACATCAGGCGTCCGAGGACATGATCGAAAGCTTGTCGCCGAACAACGAAGGCGGTCGCACTGGCCGTTCGCTATCGAGCAACCAGGTGCAGATCGCGGTCGGCACACCGCTTGCCGATGTCGAGGAGATGTTGATCCGCGCCACGCTCGATGCGGTGGGCGGCACCCGGCATCGGGCGGCGACGCTGCTCGGCATCAGCCCCAAGACGCTGTACAACAAGCTTCAGCGAATGAAGGTGACCTAAGCCGGCCCACCCCGTTCACCGCAGGCTGTCGATCAGCTCGCGCGCTTGGCAATAGTCGGGTTGGCGCATCAGCTCGCTCCACTTCGGCGCGCCGCCGCGGGGTGCGAGCCGCTTGATGCGACGCCGGGACGCCGTATCGATGACGCGCGCGCGCAGGCGCTGCAGCACATCGTCGGCGTCTTCGGGACGATTGCACACGAGCACCATGTCGCATCCGGCATCGAGCGCCGCGTGCGCGGCCTCGGCGGTGGTCCCGGCCTGGCGCGCCGCCTCCATCGACAAATCGTCGCTGAAAATCACGCCATTGAACCCAAGCCTGCCGCGCAGGATCTGCTGCAGCCACACGCCCGAGAAGCCGGCCGGCCGGGCATCGACGGCCGGATAGACGACGTGGGCCGGCATCACCGCGGCCAGCGACAGCCCAAGCCATTGATACGGCTGCGCATCGCAGCCGAGAATCTCGTCGAGCGCGCGGGTATCGACAGGCGCCTCGACATGCGAATCCGCCTCCACGTAGCCGTGCCCCGGAAAGTGCTTGCCGCAGGCTGCCATTCCGGCCAGCGCCAAGCCATGTGCGACGCTTTTGGCCAACAGCGCGACGACGCGCGGATCCGCGTGGAACGCGCGATCGCCGATCGCCTTCGCGTGCCCGTAGTCGAGGTCAAGCACCGGTGCAAAGCTCAAGTCGAGGCCGCTCGCGCGCAACTCCGATGCCATCACATAGCCGATCGCCGTGGCCACTCGAATCGCCGCGAGTGCATCGTCGTTCCATAACGCGCCCAGGACGCGCATCGGCGGCAGCGACGTGAACCCATCCTCCCGGAAACGCTGCACGCGCCCGCCCTCTTGGTCCACCGCAATGATCACGTCGTCGCGCACATCGCGGATTGCGCCGGTCAGCTCGAGCAGTTGCGCGCGGCTTGCATAATTGCGGGCGAACAAAATCACGCCGCCGGTCAGCGGATCGGCGATCCGGCGGACATCGTCACGACTCAACGAAGTGCCGGCGACATCGAACATCACCGGACCATATTGGCACTTGCGATTGTTCAACTCGGGTTCCTGAGGTCGGTTGCGTGCCGCTCCATCGGCCCGGCATCGGGGCCCTCCATGGACGCGCCGACTTCGGCAATGACGAACGACACCGCATAATCGCGTTCGTCGCTGACGGATACGCGTGCGCTAAGTCCGCGCTCGGCCATCCACCGGGCCAGCTCGCCCGACGCGACGAGCACCGGCTTGCCGCTCTTCTCGTTGAGCGTCTGCACCGCGCGCCACGTCATTGGCCAATGCATACCGAGCCCGATCGCTTTGGAGAACGCCTCCTTCGCGCTGAAGCGCGTGGCCAAGAACGCCACGCCGCGCACGTGCGAGCGTGCCGCGCGCACGCGATAGACCGCCAGTTCCTGCGGACCGAGGATTTTCTCGGCAAAGCGGCCACCGGTACGCTCCATCACGGCGGCGATGCGACTGACTTGCACGATGTCCGTGCCGATCCCATAGACGGCGCGGGGCACCATCGGCGCGGCTGCGGTGCTCATGCGCGCATGCCCACGCGCGACGCAACGATGATCGCCTTCATCTCCCGCACGGCGTTGTCCCATCCCGCAAAAATGGCATGCGCAACGATGGCATGGCCGATGTTCAACTCGGCAATGCCATCGAGCGCGGCAATGCGCTGCACGTTGGTATAGTGCAGGCCGTGACCGGCATTGACTTTCAGGCCCAGCGACAGCCCCAAGTCAACACCCGCGGCAATCCGCTCGAATTCCTGTGACTGCCGAGCGTCATCATCCGCGTCAGCGTAGCGTCCAGTATGTAGCTCAATCACCGGCGCGCCGCTTTCGTGGGCCGCCCGAATCTGCTCCGGCTCGGCGTCGATAAACAGCGATACGCGCGTGCCCGCATCGGCCAGTTGCCGGCTCGCCGCCTTGACTGCGTCGAAGTGTGTAACCACGTCCAATCCGCCTTCGGTGGTCAGCTCGGCGCGCTTTTCCGGTACCAGGCAAACGTCGTGTGGGCGCACGTCACAGGCGATGTCGAGCATTTCCTGCGTCAACGCGCACTCCAGGTTCATTCGAGTCTTGAGCAACGGCCGCAACGCGCGCACGTCGGCATCGACGATATGGCGGCGGTCCTCGCGCAGATGCAGCGTGATCGCGTCGGCGCCGGCAGCCTCAGCTTGCAGCGCCGCGCGCAGCGGGTCAGGATACGCCGTACCACGCACGTTGCGTAACGTAGCGACATGGTCGATGTTGACACCCAACTCGATGACAGGCGTTGGCGACGAGAAGATGTTCATAGGTTTTGCAAGTCGATCAGGATCTGGCGCGTCGCAAGCGGCGCGCCGCCAAGATAAGTATTCAGCAAAAAACGCATCAGGGTCTTGCTCTGCGCGACGGTCTGCGCACGCGAATAATCGTCGCGCTCCATGTCAAGCAACGTTTGCCCGGCGATGACCGGCCCGCGCAACGCGTGCGCGTCAGACTCGAGCATCTCGACGTCGCATACGCCCCGCTCGGGGTCGAACACATACGAGCGCCCGGCCACAACATTCTGCCTCGCCACGGTCCGATCGAGCGACATGGCATAGCCGGTCTCACGCAGTAAGACGCGCTCGAACGAGCGCAATACCTGCACCGCCGGTTCATCATGCGCGAGCCGCGTCAACGTCAGCAAGTAATGGTCGAACAACGCGGTATGCGGATCTTCCCGTGCACAGAATCTGACGAGCAACTCGTTGACGTAAAAGCCACATAGCAGTGCATCGCCGGCGAGCGGACGCATCCCGCCGACCCATTCAGCCCGGGTCAAGGTCCGCATTTCGGACTTGCCGGTCCATGACAGCGCGAGCGGCTGAAACGTCTGCAGCACGCCGCGCAGCGCCGAATGCGGCCGCTTTGCCCCCTTTGCGACGAGCGCGAGACGGCCGTGCATGCGCGTGAACACGTCGATGATCAGGCTCGTCTCGCGATACGGGTAAGTGTGCAACACGAAGCCCGGCTGCTCGGCGATACGGTGGCCCGAGCGCGGCGCGGTGGCGCGGCGACGGGTCGGCGCGGTGTCATCTGGCGCGGACCGCGCAGCATCGCCCGACGCACCTGACGCACCTGACGCACTTGACGCGCCCGGCGGCGCACCATCGGGCGCCAGCCCGGGTGCCACGCCGGCATCGAGTTGCCCGGCCTCCTCTGGTTGACCCGGCCAGACGTCACTCGTACCCATAGGCGCGCAATCCCGCCTCGTTGTCCGCCCAGCCGCTCTTGATCTTCACAAACGTCTCCAGATAAACTCGACCATCGAAGAGCTGTTCCATGTCGAGGCGCGCCTCGGTGCTGATCTGCTTCAGCTTCGCGCCCTTCTGCCCGATAATCATCGCCTTGTGACTGTCACGATCGACGAGGATCGTTGCAAAAATCCGCCGCAGTCGGCCTTCCTGCTCGAACTTGTCGATCAGTACCGTACTCGTGTAGGGCAACTCGTCTCCGGTCCAGCGGAAGACTTTCTCCCGCAGGATCTCGGCCGCCAAGAATCGCTCGCTGCGGTCGGTCAACTCGTCCTCGCCATAGATCGGCTCACCGAGCGGCAACGACGGCCGCAAGATCTTCAACAGCCGCGTGATGTCGTCCGGCTGCTTCGCGCTCATCGGCACGACGTCACAGAACGCGCGCAGTGCCGCTGTGCTTTTCAAAAATGGCAGCAGCGCGCTCTTGTCCGAAAGCTTGTCGATCTTGTTCGCTAACAGCACCGTCGGCACCGACGGCGGGATCAATTCCAGCACCCGCTGGTCGTCGGGCCCATAACGGCCAGCCTCGACCACGAACAGCACGACGTCCACCGAGGTCAGCGTCGAGGTGACCGCGCGGTTCAACGAGCGGTTCAGCGCCGAGCCGTGCCGGGTCTGGAAGCCGGGCGTGTCGACAAAGATGAATTGCGCATCGTCCAGCGTGCGGATACCCGTGATCCGGTGCCGCGTGGTTTGCGCCTTGCGTGACGTGATGCTGACCTTTTGCCCGACGAGGGCGTTCATCAACGTCGACTTGCCGACATTGGGTCGCCCGACGATCGCGATCATGCCGCAACGGAAACCGGTTTGTTCAAGAGTTGAATTCATGGCAAGCGGACCTGCAGAAAATATCGCTGACGTGGGCGCGTAGCGCCCGACCTCGGCTGTCGGGTTCAAAGGGTAAAGCGCGGGCAGGCCATGCTGCGACAGGCCACATTAGCGCAGTCGCGCTCACGCGCCGGCATCGGCCTTGCGCGGCGTCGGATGAGGCGCCGTATCGCGACGCTCATCGAGCGCCTGTCTGGACCCGGCCGGCACATCGGCCACCACCACGGTGGTGGCGGCAATCGCTGCCGCTGCCTTGGCCAATGGCGCATCGACCGCTGTGGCCGCGGCGGCCCCCTTGTCGGCCTGGCGTGGCGCCCGCTCGACCGAATGGTCGGCATGCGCGGCACGCATCATCGCGACGGCGCTCGGCACGCCATTTGACGACGGCGCGCTGCTCACGCGTTCATGGTCATTGCCTCCCCGCTCCATCGGCTGCATCGCCCGCTCGGCGGGATGCGCGGCGCGCTCGGCGCGGCCCACCAGCCGCTCGGTCTTGCGGTCCAATGCGGGGCGTAAATCCAGTGCACCCTGCACCCCGGTGCTATGCGACGGTGTGTCCCCGGATTCGCGCTTGGCGGCGCGTGCCGCACTCTTCGATCGCTTCGGCTTGCCGAGCAGCTGCGGCGCCACCGCCATCACTTCTTCGAGCGCCTTTTTTGCGGCAGCCTGCTCGGCGGCGCGCCGACTGGCGCCGGTGCCGAACACCTTGACCTCGAGCTTCGGCACCGTGCACTCGACCTCGAACTGCTGATTGTGGGCGGCGCCCGTGGTCGCGATCACCGCGTAGCTCGGCAATGCGATCTTGTGCCCTTGCAGATACTCCTGCAACAATGTCTTGGCATCCTTGCCCAGCGTACGCGGATCAATATGATCCAAGATAGGGACATATAAACGCTTGATCACCGTTTGCGCCGCGTCGAACCCTCCATCCAGGAAGATCGCGCCGAGCACCGCCTCAAACGTGTCGGCCAGGATCGATGGCCGCCGGAAGCCGCCGCTGCGCAACTCCCCCTCACCGAGCCGCAGCGCCTCTGCGATATTCAGCGCCTGAGCAATTTCGTACAGCGACTGTTGCTTGACAAGATTCGCCCGCACGCGAGACAAGTCGCCTTCGTCAAGCTTGCCAAAACGTTGGAACAAAAGGGCGGCCACCACGCAGTTGAGGACTGAATCGCCAAGGAATTCGAGCCGCTCGTTATGCGTGGCACTGTGGCTTCGGTGGGTCATCGCCTGCCGCAACAATTCCGCATTGCGAAATTCGTAGTGCAGCCGGCTTTCCAGCGGTGACAAAGGCATGGATAGAAGTATAACGCGTGCCGCAGGCTGAGCCGTGCAACGCTCAGGCGTCATTCGAACGAGCCGATTCGCTTCAGGTTCGAGAAGTTCAGCCAGATAAAGAACGCACGGCCAACCAAGTTGCGCTCAGGCACGAAGCCCCAGTAGCGACTGTCGGCACTATTGTCCCGGTTGTCGCCCATCACGAAATAGTGGCCCGGCGGCACCTTGCAAATCACGCCGCGGTCGTTGTAGTGGCAATTGTCGCGATAGGGATAATCGTCTGCGCCAATCACGAACGGCGGCACGCCCGGATCGTTGAGCAACGCATGGCGCTTGCCCCCGAGCGTCTCGCTGTACTGCTTGACGTATTTGGCCGGCTGCCCCATTGACAGCCGGTCCTCATCCAGATAATCCGGCAGCGGCGCTTCGAGCACCACCTCGCCATTGATCGTCAAGTGCTTGTCCTGATACGCGACCACGTCGCCCGGCACGCCAACGACGCGCTTGATGTAATCGACCGACTCATCCTTCGGATAGCGGAATACGACGACGTCGCCGCGCTGCGGGTCTCGGTTCGGGATGATCTTCTTGTCGATGATCGGCAAGCGGACCCCATAATCATACTTGTTGACCAGGATGAAGTCGCCAACAAGCAGCGTGGGCACCATCGAGCCAGACGGAATCTTGAACGGCTCGACAATGAATGAACGCAGCACGAATACTAGCAAGATCACCGGAAAGAAGCTTGCCGAATACTCGAGCCACCACGGCTGGCGCAGCCGTTCTTCGCGCAGCCTGGCCCGCGTGCGGGCGGCGTTTTCGTCGCGAAAGCGCTCATCCATGCGCTGTTGTTGCTGATCAAACTCGTGCGCGGCGGCATCCGCGGCCCGCCGGCGCTGAGGCAGAAAAACCAGTTTGTCCGCTACCCATGCAATGCCGGTCAACACAACCAGGATGAAGAGGATCAGCGCAAAATTCATGGAGATTCCGTTTTTCGGTTATTTGTCTTCGACTTTGAGGATAGCGAGAAATGCCTCTTGAGGAATCTCGACGCTGCCAACCTGCTTCATCCGCTTCTTGCCTTCTTTTTGCTTTTCGAGCAGTTTCTTCTTGCGTGTGATGTCGCCACCGTAGCACTTGGCCAGCACGTTCTTGCGCAGCGCCTTAATGTTCTCGCGCGCGATGATGTGCGCGCCGATGGCCGCCTGGATCGCGACGTCGTACATCTGCCGGGGAATGATTTCGCGCATCCTCGCGGCCACCTCGCGGCCGCGATACTGCGACTGCGATCGATGCACGATCACCGACAACGCATCGACCTTGTCGCCGTTGATCAGCATATCGACCTTGACTACGTCCGATGCTCGGTATTCCTTGAACTCATAGTCCATCGACGCGTAGCCGCGCGATACGGACTTGAGCCGATCGAAAAAGTCCAGCACGATCTCGGCCATCGGTATCTCATACGTGAGTTGCACCTGGCGACCGTGGTAGGCCATGTTGACCTGATTGCCGCGCTTGCTCGTGCACAGCGTAATCACCGCGCCGACATAGTCCTGCGGCATATACAGGTTTACCGTCACGATCGGCTCGCGAATCTCGGCGATTTTGGAGGGCTCAGGCATCTTCGCCGGGTTCTCGACCATCACCATCGAGCCGTCCTGCATCAGCACCTGGTACACGACGGTCGGCGCCGTCGTGATCAAATCCATATTGAATTCGCGCTCAAGCCGCTCCTGCACAATTTCCATGTGCAGCAAGCCTAGGAAGCCACAGCGAAAGCCGAAGCCCAGCGCCTGCGAGACCTCAGGTTCATATTGCAGCGACGCATCGTTGAGCTTAAGTTTCTCGAGCGACTCGCGCAACGCATCGTACTGGTTGGCCTCGACCGGATACAGCCCGGCAAACACCTGGGGCTTGACTTCCTTGAAGCCCGGCAACGGTTCAGCCGCCGGCTTCGCCGCATGGGTGATCGTGTCGCCGACCTTCGCGGCCGTCAACTCCTTGATGCCAGCGATCACGAACCCAACCTCGCCCGCGGACAAGACGTCACGGTTTTGCGACTTCGGTGTGAACACGCCCACGTGCTCGACCGGGTACTGCGCGCCGGTCGCCATCATCTTGATCTTGTCCTTCGGGCGCAACGCGCCATTGATAATGCGCACCAGCATCACGACGCCGACGTAATTGTCGAACCACGAATCGATGACCAGCGCCTGCAACGGCGCCTGCGCGTCACCGCGGGGCGGCGGCACCTTAGCGATTAGCGCCTCGAGCACATCCTGCACGCCCAGGCCGGTCTTCGCGCTGCACTGGACTGCGTCTGTGGCGTCGATACCAATCACATCCTCGATTTCGGCCATCGCGTTGTCCGGGTTCGCCGCGGGCAGATCGATCTTGTTGAGCACCGGCACGACCTCGACACCCAACTCGATCGCGGTATAGCAGTTTGCGACAGTCTGCGCCTCGACTCCCTGGCTCGCGTCGACGACCAGCAGTGCCCCCTCGCAAGCGGACAACGAACGGCTCACCTCATAGGAAAAGTCGACGTGGCCTGGCGTGTCGATCAGATTCAAGTTATAGACACGGCCATCCCGCGCCCGGTACGTCAACGCGGCGGTCTGCGCCTTGATCGTGATGCCGCGTTCGCGCTCCAGGTCCATCGAATCGAGCACTTGCGCTTCCATTTCGCGGTCCGACAAGCCGCCGCACAGCTGGATGATGCGGTCGGCAAGCGTCGATTTACCGTGATCGATGTGCGCGATGATCGAAAAATTACGAATATGATCCATTCAATGCCGATCAAGCGAAAAAGGCGCGCTCGGACAAAAGCGGAGCACGCCTTGCGATAAAGTCAAGAATCCGCGCATTTTAGCGGAAAACGCATCGATCAGGCTGGACTCGTAGGCCATCGCCCCGCATCGAAGTCTGCCAGCGCCCGCGCGACGCGCACAGGATCGAGCCGATAACGACACAACTCAACGCCGTCCAGCAGCAGCACAGGTACCGCCTCGTCATACTGCGCTTGCAGCACTGGATCCGCGTCGATGTCAACCACGTCGACGACGATACCGCTCGTGCTCGGCCACAGCGCATCGAGCTGCGTCCGCATGTCGTCGCACAAATGACACCACGCGCGGCCGTACAGCGTCAGGCGAGGCAGGCGGCGCGAGCCGTGCGCCATCATCGAGCGTCGGCCCGCATTACTTCTGCGCCGGCGCGAGCCGCGGCCTGACTGGGACGAACTGCGTGTTGTCGCCGCGGCGCACCAGCAACGCCGCAGCCTTTTGCGGATCGAGTTGCTGCACGAGTGACTCGAATTGTTTCGTATTCGCGACGTCAGTATCGCCGATTCGCAGGATGATGTCGCCCCGCTGCAATCCTGCGCGGGCCGCCGGGCCGTGCACGCCATCGACCTGCACGCCACCGGCCAGATTCATCGCCTTGCGTTGCGCCGGCGACAGATCGCTGACCGCCAGTCCAAGCTGGTTCGATGCACGCTCGCGCGGCGGCGTGCGGCGGCTAGTCTGCGCCTTCGTCTTGTCCGGCTGCATCTCGGCCACAACGACCGACAAATCCTTCGTCTGGCCCTTGCGCCAGATCGTCAGCGTCGCCCGGGTATCGGGCTTGGTTTCGCCCACCATCCGCGGCAGGTCCGTCGCCGTATCCACAGTGCGCTCATTGAACTTCAGGATAATGTCCCCCGGCTGCACGCCGGCCTTGTCGGCCGGGCCGTCCACCTCGACGCTGGACACTAGCGCGCCTTGCGCCTTAGGCAGCCCCAGTGAGTCCGACACGTCCTTGCTCACTTCGCCGACCGCCACCGCGATCCGACCCCGCACAACTCGTCCGTTGACCTTGAGCTGGTCTGCGACGCGCATTGCCTCGTCGATCGGGATGGCAAACGAGATCCCCATGAAACCGCCGGTACGACTGTAGATTTGCGAGTTAATGCCGATTACCTCGCCCTGCATGTTGATCAACGGCCCGCCCGAATTGCCGGGATTGACCGCGACATCGGTTTGGATGAACGGCAAATAGTCGCCGGTATCGCGCCCCTTCGCGCTGACAATGCCGGACGTGACCGTGTTGTCCAGCCCGAAGGGGGAGCCGATCGCCACGACCCATTCCCCGACCCGAACCTTGTTCGAATCGCCGATCGTCACCGTCGGCAGGCTCGCCGCATTGATTTTCACAAGCGCCACGTCGGTGCGCTCATCCACGCCGATCAACTTTGCCTTGAATTCGCGTTTGTCGGTCAGCGTCACATAGATCGTGTCCGCGTCATCCACCACATGCGCATTGGTCATCACATAGCCGTCAGCCGACAGGATAAAGCCAGAGCCTACTCCGCTGCTCTGTTCTGAATCCGACGGATCTGAATCGTCGCCTCCGCCCCCTCCGCGCGGCGGGTTCGGCTTGCCCGGCTGCTGTGGCAGCGGAATACCAAAGAAGCGCCGGAAGAACTCGGACATATCGCCGCCCTCATCCAGCCCGGGGGGCAGGCCGCCTATCGGGCCCTGTTGCGGCGCATGCGTCGTGGTGCGGATATTGACGACCGCCGGACCGACCTTATCAACCAGATCCGTGAAATCTGGCAGGCTGGCGGCAGCTGGCGCCGCGGCTGCGCACGGGGACACCAAGGGAATACAGATGGCCATGGCGGCCGCGAGCAGGAATCTGCGCACCGGATGGATATTCATATTGTTGACCAAAAGAAAGAGACCGCGCGAACTATCGAGGAGCCCTGTATTCTATGGCAGAAGTGAACCGTTGCAGCGTCGTCATCGGTACTTCGCCCAACGCGGTGATCCAATAATCACCATGACGCTTGACTAGGATGTGCGTGGCTGCGCTTGCACCCGAACCTTCCTTGCGGGAATTGCGCTCGAATGGCTCGACGAAAATCGAGACCGCACAAAGCCCATCAGAAAACACCGCCTGATCCACGGCAATGGGCGACGACGACGGATCGCGTGCGGCCATCGGCCGGCGTAGCTCCCGCACCTTGCGAAACCCGGGAATCTGATTCGGCAGTTGCCAGCCCGCTGCTTCCATGTTGACTGGCTCCACCGGGGGGCGCACGCAACCAGATGCGTTGCGCACGGCCTGGGCAATCGCGTTGCGGCCCGCCGGCACGCCGAGCCGGACCTGCGAAAAGGCAACCTGCTCGAGCACCTGCCCGTCGCTGTCCAGCGTCTGCTCGCGCAACAGCAAGCCGGTCTTCTGGTCAGCCCACAACTTATACGTATAGCGCAGCGCGTCCTTTGGACGCAATTCGATCACCGTCGCGTCCAGTCCGGCGACACGGTCGGTCCCCAGCAGTTGCGGATCGTAGACACTCAATACGTGGTCGCTGCTCGCGGACAACAACGCGGGGAACGCATCCCTGTTCTGCCGAGGCTCGAACACGCACAGCTTGCGCTCGGGCACGAACGTGTAGACCTCGTCGTTGTGCCGCAGCATCCGGCGCGGCTTACCGTCCAGGCTTTCAAGCCTTTCATATTCGCCGTCACCATGATCCGCGAAATGCACGATACTGGATGACTGCACCGCCGAACCGCGCTGGTAGACGAAAATCCCTTCGTAGCTCTGCTGCTGCGCTGCCTGGTGGATCCGGTTCAGCCAATTGGCCGCCTCGCGCCGCGCGACGAGCGGCTCGTCGGTGCGCGGCTGAGCGTGGACGGCCGCGCAGACCATCGAAATGAATACGGCTGCGACGAACATCGTTCCCCGCAGCCGCCCCCGTGCATCGATTGTTTTTGACCGCTGAAGCTGCATCAGATTATTTGCTCTCGGAAACCGCGGCGGCACGGATCAAAGGCGTGGCGGATTGGATCATCGGCTGCTGAGCGAACTGCTGGTGCGCGGCCAAATATTGATCCAGATCCGCATCGCGAACAATGTTCGCCTCCTGGATGTCCTGCGGCACGCCGCCATTCATCGGCGTGGACGCCAATGCGACACGTTGCATTGCCTCCACACCTGGGCCGCTAACCGAAGCGACTTGTGCCGGCGTGTCCGCACCGCCAAGGCCCTGCAGTTGCGGCACGACCACCCAACTCAGCGTCGCGGCGGCAGCGGCCACCGCGAATACGGGCAGCATGCGGCGCCGTAACGCCAGCGTGCGCCGCACGCTGGTCCGCAACGCCGACGGCGCCAGCACGTGCGGCTCCTCGGCCAGTCGCGCGGAAAACCGGGTAACGAACGCCGCGCTCATCGCGGCATCCTCGGCCAATTCATCGGAACGCAGCACATCACCGATCAGATGATAGTCGGTCCACAAGGCCCGCCCGTCAGCATCCAGCGTCGACAGAAACTGGGCAAGCCTGTGCGACACACGCGCGTGCGCCGCGTGCCCACCACCTTCCGGCAACTCACCATCCAGCGCGGCGGAAATACGCTCGGCGACCGAAATGTGGCTCGCCGACTCGTTCATTTGCAATGGAACCGACTCCATGATGCTCCCCATCTAACTGACAACCCCGTAGCCCCCCACTCGACCCTTACCGCTACCACCGCTTTCCTTCGGGGGTATCCAGCAACGGGCGCAACCTTGTCGCAATGGCTTCGCGAGCCCGAAAAATCCGCGACCGAACGGTACCGATTGGGCAACCCATCATCTCGGCGATTTCCTCGTAGCTCAGCCCCTCGATCTCGCGCAGCGTGATCGCCGTGCGCAGCTCCTCGGGCAATAGCGCCATCGCGGCGTTGACCGTCTGTGCGATCTGCTTGCTCATCAACACTGATTCAGGCGTGTTGATATCCCTTAGTTGGTCAGCATCGGAGAAAGTTTCAGCTTCCTCCGCGTCCGCTTCCGTGGACGTCGGCGCACGCCGGCCCTGCGTCGCAAGGTAATTTTTTGCGGTGTTGACGGCTATCCGGTACAACCACGTATAGAACGCGGACTCGCCGCGAAATTGCGGCAACGCACGATATGCCTTGATGAACGCGTCCTGTGCGACGTCCTCGACTTCTGCGGGGTCGCGCACGAGGCGCGAAATGAGCCTAATGATCTTGCGGTGGTATTTGGCGACCAGGAGTTCGAACGCGGCTTTATCGCCTTTCTGGACGCGCTCGACCAGCGCCTGGTCGATTTCTTTTTCGCTCACCTGAAAAATCCGTTGTCTGTATAGATTGCGACGCGAAAGGACGCCTATTGTAGCGCCCCGTGGGCAGGCAAGCGTTACAACGGTTACAAGGGGCCGCGCGGGCGTGCTGCAGCGCAACAACTCATCCGGGCCGCCGGCGTTGACGCGCCAGCGCGATCGCCAACTCGCGGAAATGGGCCGGCTCGATTGCGTCGGCCGCGATCAGCACCGAACCCGACCGTGCACTGTGCCACGTCGCCCGCTCGTCATCAGGCGCCAGGCGTAGCACCAACAGGCCGGCAGCAGGACGCGCGTGCCCAAGGATCCGGTGATATCGCACCGGCGCACCCTGGCGATGCCACGTGAGCGCACCATCCGGCCCGACTTGGATCGCAATCGGCCTCATGCGCTCCTGCCACTGCGAAAAAACAGCCAATACGAGCGCCACCGCGAGCGCTGCCGCTGCGGCAGCGATGAAACCGATGCGCGGCGCCAGCACCAGCATCACCGCCAGCGCGCACGCACCCGCGCAGGCCATGCCCAGCGCCGCAAGCATCGGCGAGCGCTGCAAAGCCATCGCGTCGTCGCGCGCCGCCGATGCGATGCTGGGGTGCAGCGACGGCGCGGACCGCAGCCCCGCGAAGATGGCGCGATCCGTCATTAGACGCGCTTGAACACCAGCGTACCGTTCGTGCCGCCGAAGCCGAATGAGTTCTTCAACGCGACATCGATCTTCATCTCCCGCGCAGTATTCGCGCAGTAATCCAGGTCGCACTGCGGATCCTGATTGAAAATGTTGATCGTCGGCGGCGATACTTGGTGATGCAGCGCCAGCACGGTGAATACCGACTCCAGACCGCCCGCGCCGCCCAGTAGGTGGCCGGTCATCGACTTTGTCGAGTTCACGACCATGTGCTTGACGTGGTCGCCGAACGCGCGCTTAATGCCGATGGTCTCCGCCAGGTCGCCCAACGGCGTCGACGTGCCATGCGCATTTAGGTAGTGAACTTCATCCAAGTTCACACGCGCGTTCTTCAACGCTGCCAGCATGCAGCGGCGCGCGCCGTCGCCATCCTCGAGCGGCGCCGTGATGTGGTACGCGTCAGCACTCATGCCATAGCCGGCAACTTCAGCATAAATTCTCGCGCCACGCGCCTTCGCGCGCTCGTATTCCTCGAGCACCATCACGCCGGCGCCCTCACCCAGCACGAAGCCATCACGGTCCTTGTCCCACGGACGGCTAGCCGTGGCTGGATCATCGTTCCGCTGCGACAGCGCGCGCGCGGCGGCAAAGCCGCCAATGCCCAGCGGCGACACGGTCGCTTCTGCGCCGCCGGCCAGCATCACGTCGGCGTCCCCGTATTCGATCAACCGCGCCGCCTCACCGATGCAGTGCAGGCCGGTCGTGCATGCGGTCACGATCGCCAGATTCGGCCCCTTAAGGCCGTAGCGCATCGACAGGTGACCGGAGATCATGTTAATAATCGAGGCTGGGACGAAGAAAGGAGAAATTCGCCGTGGCCCTCGGTTCAGCATCTCGGTTTGCGTGACTTCGATCATCGGCAAACCGCCAATGCCCGAGCCGACGACCACACCGATACGCTCCAAATCCTCGCTTGCCGTGTCGATGCCCGCGTCCGTCATGGCTTGCACGCCAGCCGCAAAGCCGTAGTGGATAAACGTATCCATGTGACGGGCCTCTTTGGCCGCCATGTAGTCCTCGATATTGAAGCCCTTGACTTCACCGGCGAAACGCGTTGAAAAATTCGATGCGTCAAACTTCGTGATATTTGCGATCCCCGATTTGCCAGCAATCAGGTTCGCCCAACCGTCGGCAACGTTATTGCCAACGGGCGAAATCAGCCCAAGGCCGGTAACTACCACACGACGACGGCTCACGATATTCCCTTTTTCATAAATAACAGAAAATCAAAAAGCCACAGCGGCCGCACGGAAACCCGTGAGCCCTGTGGCCACGACCTGCGACAGTCAACCCAGACGCTCAGGCCTTGACGTTAGCCCGGGCGTAGTCGATTGCCTGCTGGACCGTCGTGATCTTCTCGGCTTCCTCATCCGGAATCTCCATGCCGAACTCGTCTTCCAGCGCCATCACAAGCTCGACAGTGTCCAGCGAATCCGCACCCAGATCGTTGACGAACGATGCCTCGTTCTTGATTTCCGCGTCAGCCACGCCGAGCTGTTCCGCGACGATCTTCTTGACGCGCTGTTCGATGTTGTCCATGCACCCCTCCAGGGAAAATGAGTTCAAAAATGCAAGTGCGCGCATTTTATCAGGTTTGTCCCGCAAAAAATGACGCGCGACCAGATTCGCCGCAACCCTTGCAAGCACCGCGGCAAGCGCAGCCGACACCCGTCAGGACATGTACATGCCGCCGTTGACGTGCAGCGTCGTGCCCGTGATATATCCTGCCTGCGCCGAAGCGAGGAATGCAACCGCGTGGGCGACGTCTTCCGGCGCACCCAACCGGCCTAATGGAATCTGCGCGTCGAGCGCAGCGCGCTGCGCCTCGGGCAACACGCGGGTCATATCCGTGTCGATGAAACCCGGCGCCACGCAGTTGACGGTGATGTTGCGGCTGCCGATCTCGCGCGCCAGCGCCCGCGTCATGCCGGCCACCCCCGCCTTGGCCGCTGCGTAGTTGACCTGCCCCGGATTGCCGGTCGAGCCGACGACGGACGTGATGCTGATGATGCGCCCGCCGCGCGCCTTCATCATCGGCCGCAGCACGGCACGCGACAGGCGGAACACGGCCTTCAGGTTGGTGTCGATCACCGCGTCCCACTCGTCGTCCTTCATCCGCATCGCAAGCTGGTCCTGCGTGATGCCGGCGTTGTTCACTAGGATGTTCAATGCTCCGAACTCCTTGACCACTGAATCGACCAGCGCATCGGCCGCGCGGCCGTCGTTGACGTCCAGCACCACGCCGCGACCGGCCATGCCTTCGGCGTGCAACGCGTCACTGATCGCCGCCGCCCCCTTGTCGGACGTGGCGGTGCCGATCACCGTCGCGCCGGCGCGCCCGAGCACGAGCGCAATCGCACGGCCAATGCCGCGCGACGCGCCGGTGACCAGCGCAATCTGTTTGTCGAGCGATTTTTCCATCTCGTCTTGGCTCCGAATCGAATGATGAATCCCGTTGACAGCCCGGCATTCAACCTTGCAACAGTTTCAGCGTATCGTCGAGCGATGCCGGATCAACGATCGCGCCGCCCACCAGGTTGGCATCAATGCGCCGCGTCAGCCCGGCCAACACCTTGCCAGGGCCGCACTCAATCACATGCGTGATCTGCTGCGCGGCGATCGCGCGCACGCATTCGACCCAGCGTACCGGTCCGGCGGCCTGGCGCACCAGCGCATCCTTGATGCCAGCCGGATCTGACACCATCGCCACATCGATATTGTTGACCACCGGGATCTGCGGCGCGCACACGTCGACGTCGGCCAAATATTCGCGCAGGCGCTCGGACGCCGGTTTGAGTAGCGACGAATGAAACGGCGCCGACACCGGCAGCAACACCGCGCGCTTCGCGCCCTTAGCCTTGGCGATCTCACATGCCTTATCCACGGCCGCCTTGTGGCCGGCGATCACAACCTGCGCCGGCGCATTGAAGTTGACCGCCTCGACGATGCCGGCCGACCCCGCTTCCGAGCATGCGGCGCGCACTGCGTCATCATCCAGCCCCAAGACCGCAGCCATCCCCCCGGCCCCGACCGGCACCGCTTGCTGCATCGCCTGCGCGCGAAAGCGCACCAGCGGCAACGCATCGCGAAACGTGATCGCGCCTGAAGCGACCAGTGCCGTGTATTCGCCGAGGCTGTGGCCAGCAACGACCGCTGGTGCCGCGCCACCGGCTTGTTGCCACACGCGGTAAATCGCGTAGGCGGCGGTGAGCATCACGGGTTGCGTATGGGTGGTCAGGTTCAGTTCGTCGGCTGGCCCCTGTGCGATCAGGCGGCCGATATCCTGGCTCAGCACATCGGACGCTTCCTCGAGCGTCGCCTTCACAACAGGATGATCGCCAAATGCATCGAGCATGCCGATCGATTGCGAGCCTTGTCCGGGGAAAACGAACGCGAACTTCATATCGTCCTCAAATAGAAAAAAACAGCGGAACGGCATGCGCTCGGACGGCGCAACAAGCACCTGCGCATGCTGTACACGCGTCTACATGCGGATGACTGCCGCACCCCAGGTAAATCCGCCGCCAACGCCCTCGACCAGTACCCGGTCGCCGGGCTTGATGCGTCCGTCCCGCACCGCCACGTCCAGCGCGAGCGGAATCGATGCGGCCGACGTGTTGCCATGCTCGCCGACCGTCACGATCATGCGCTCCAATGGCAATCCGAGCTTGCGGCACGTGCCCTGCATAATCCGGATATTGGCCTGATGCGGAATCAGCCAATCGACCTGGTCCGCCGACATGCCGGCCTTGGCCAGCGCTTCGAGCGCCACCTCCTCGAGCACGTTCACCGCGAGTTTGAATACCGCGGGCCCGTCCATGTGCAAAAATGCACTCCCTTGGATCACACCGCCGTTGACGTTGCCTGGCGTGCATAGGATGTGCGCGTGGCTGCCGTCCGCGTGCAGCGCGCTCGCCAGCAGCCCTGGCTGGTCCGAGGCGCCGAGCACGACGGCACCCGCGCCATCGCCGAACAGCACGCAGGTGGTCCGGTCCTTGAAATCGAGCAGCCGCGAAAACGTTTCGGCACCGATCACCAAGGCGTTACGATGCGCGCCGCTGCGGATTAACCCGTCGGCCACCGCCAGCGCATAGGCAAACCCGGAACACACCGCTTGCACGTCGAATGCCGCGCCGCCGTTGCGGATGCCGAGCTTGTCCTGCAGCAGGCAGGCCGTGCTCGGGAACACGAAGTCTGGTGTCGACGTGGCGACAATGATCAGCTCGATCGCCTGCAAATCGATGCCAGCCGCTGCGATCGCGCGCTGCGCGGCCACCCGTGCAAGGTCGCTGGTGGCTTGCTCGGGCGACGCGAAATAACGGGCATGAATACCCGTGCGCGCCATGATCCATTCATCGCTCGTCTCGATCCCCTGCTGCGCGAGCCGCTCGGCCAGCGCCTGGTTGGTGACACGCGTCGGCGGCAGGTAGCTACCGGTACCGAGCACGCGCGAGTAAATAGTGGAATGAGCCATCATGCCTTCGAGGAGAGCGCGGCCAACGGTTCAGACGCGGATCCCGCCGTGCCGCCGGTGGTCTTATTGGAAAGTGCTTGTGCGGCGCCGGACACGTCAAGTTCGCCCAAGCCGGCGTCGGTCGCGCGAGCGAGCGGGTCGGCATTTTCCTCCAGCGCCCGCGTCAGGCGCTCGAGAACGCCATTTTTCACGGCATCATACCCACGTTTGATCGCCCACTCAAACGCGTACGCATCTGCCGAACCGTGACTCTTGATCACCAGGTTGCGCAGGCCAAGCAGCGCGGCGCCATTGTACTGGCGCGAATCGACTCGCTTCTTGAAACGCGACAGCACCGGTAGCGCGAGCAGTGCCATCAGCTTCGTGGCCCACGAGCGACTGAACTCTTCGCGAATCATGTCGGCCAGCATCCGCGCGAGTCCTTCGGATGTCTTCAACGCGACGTTGCCGACAAAGCCATCGCAAACAATCACATCGACCGTGCCCTTGTAAATGTCGTTGCCCTCGACATTGCCGCGGAAATTGAGCGTGCTCGCGCGCAGCAATTCGCCGGCGCGCTTGATGATCTCGTTGCCCTTGATCACCTCTTCGCCGATGTTCAGCAACCCGATTGACGGACGATCCTTGCCCTCGATCGCGGATACCAGCGCGTGCCCCATCTCGGCGAATTGCAACAAGTGCTGCGGCTCACAATCGACATTCGCGCCCAGGTCGAGCATTGTCGTGTAGCCATGCTGGTTTGGCAGGGCGAACGCGATCGCCGGCCGCTCGATGCCGGCTAACGTCTTGAGCACGTAGCGCGACACCGCCATCAACGCGCCGGTGTTACCAGCCGAGATGCAGGCTTGCGCATGACCCTCCTTCACCAGGTTTAACGCGACGCGCATCGACGAGCCCTTCTTCTTGCGCAGCGCAACCTCGACGGAGTCGTCCATCGCGACGATCTCGCTCGCATTGACGATCGACAGCGTCGGCATGTCGAGCGCCTTACATCGCTTGAGCTGCGCGCGGATCGCGTCGTCCAAGCCCACCAGCACGAGTTGCGCATCCGGATGCGCACGTGCAAAACTGACCGCGGCGGGAACCGTCACGGTTGGACCGTGGTCGCCTCCCATGCAGTCGATTGTAATCTTTACAGTCATGGGATGCGGCGAATTTCAGGCACAAAAAAGCGGCAGGTCAATGCCGCTTTTTTGACGAACCGATGGCAATTCAATCGCGAACAAAAGGTGAGGCAGGCGACCATTGCCGCCAGGCACTTAATCGTTCTTGGTCTTGACGACCTTCTTGCCGCGATAGTAGCCGCTCGGGCTGATATGGTGACGCAGATGGACTTCGCCGGTGCTCGGCTCGACGGCCAGCGGCGCGGTGCCCAGGAAATCGTGCGAGCGGTGCATGCCGCGCTTCGACGGCGACTTCTTGTTTTGCTGAACTGCCATGGTAACTCCAGAAAAATTTCGTCAATTTTAACACAGGCACACGCCCCGCCCGTCACCCGCCAGGGAGCCGATGACAGGCCGGCACGACCGGCCTGGCCTTTAGACCGCGTCCGCCCACTCAATGCGTCGGCCCGGACTTCGATCCGCCGCCCTTAAGTGCCTCGAGCACGGCGAACGGATGCTCGCGTTGCGCTTCGTCACCGGCCGGCGATTCGTCAGCTTCATCGCCGGGATCGCGTGCATGCTCGCCCGCCGCGCCGGTCACCAGGCTCTCGTGTATCTGGGTGCAAACCTCATGCTTCGGCACCAGCGGCAACGACAACAACAATTCTTCCTCGATCAACTCGACGAAATCGAATTGGCGCGACCCTACGATCACATCAAACGACGTGTCGTCGAGCGCACGCTCATCCGCCTCGTCGTCACGCTCGACGATCCGGTATTCGGCATCGATGTCCAGTGGCACGCGAAACGGTTCCATGCAACGTTGGCACTGCAACCAGATCGCGCCATGCACGGTTACCCGCAGGTACGGCTCGTCGAGCACGGTGCCATCGGGCCGCAGTTCGCGCACCGATCCACCCTGCGCCTGCCAGTGCAATGCCGGATCATAATCGTCGAGCGTCACCGCGTCGGCGGGCACTTCGGCTGCCAGCCGGGCCAACTCGCCGATGTCAAACTGCCCCGCCGCTTGCCGACCGGTTCGCGCAAACTCGAACACATCCAGCGCATGCAGGTTGAGCGCCACCGCACGGCCCATCGACGCGCCCCGCTTGTCCGTTGACTCCGCCATCTGGACCTCCTCCCGCGCCATCCCGTCAACAGGTGCAGCCGGTATTGTCGGCCGCCGCGCCGCGACGTTTATGAACCACACCGATGAAAAGCCCGGTATCATATCGCTTTTGTCTTTACGCGTCAAACATTTAAGCCAGCACCGCGCGCGTTCGCGCAACGCGCCAGATGCCGGCCGTGGTCAAATCGCGCATCCTGGACCGCTTCCGCCCATGCAGCCCATACCCGCTTCAATCGCCGCGCGCCGGCTGATTCTCGCTTCCAGCTCCCCGTACCGGCGCGCACTGCTCGAGCGGTTGCGCGTGACGTTCGACGTCGACGTGCCAGCCATCGATGAAACACCCTTGCCGCACGAAGCGCCGGCCGGCACCGCCCTGCGACTGGCCGAGGCCAAGGCCCGCGCCGTGGCCGCGCGCAGCGGCGATGCGCTGGTCATCGGCTCGGATCAGGTCGCCACGCTCGCCGGCCGGCAGATCGGCAAGCCCGGCGATCATGCGCGCGCGCTCGAGCAGCTACGCGCGATGCGCGGGCGCGACGTCGAGTTTCACACCGCGCTGTGCCTCTATGACCCGCGCGACGACACCGCACGCTGCACGAACGTGGTCACACGGGTACGCTTTCGCAACTTGCCCGATACGGAACTGGACGCTTACTTGCAACTGGAGCGGCCCTACGACGTCGCCGGCAGCGCCAAGTCGGAAGGGCTCGGAATCGCCTTGCTGGAGGCGGTCAACAGCGACGACCCCACGGCCTTGATCGGCCTGCCGCTGATCGCGCTGACCGACATGCTGCGCCAGGCCGGCGTGACGCTGTTCGGCACCGCCGACGCCGCATCCGAAGCACCGGAGCCAGCGCAATGACCGGCGTACTGTACTTGGTGCCCAATGCGCTGGGCGACGCCGCTGCGCTGGCGGGCGTGCTACCCGAACCAGTGCGCGCGCTCGCGGCGCGGCTGACCTATTATGTCGGCGAAAACGCGAAAAGCACGCGGGCGTTTCTAAAAAAAACGGGTGGCACGCTTCCGATCCAGGACATCGAGATTCGAGAATTGAACGTCAACACACCGGCGAGCGCAATCGATGCGCTGCTCGCACCGATCATCGCAGGCCGCGACGGCGGGTTGCTGTCAGAAGCCGGGTGTCCGGCTGTGGCCGATCCCGGTGCGCTGCTGGTGCGCCGGGCGCACGAGCGCGGCATCCGAGTCGTGCCACTGGTCGGACCCAGTTCGATCCTGCTAGCGCTAATGGGCTCCGGCTTAAACGGCCAGAGCTTTGCCTTTCACGGCTACCTGCCGGTGGATGCCGCGCAACGCACGAAGAAGCTGCGCGAGCTGGAGCAGCAGTCGTGTCGGGCCCGGCAGACACAGATCTTTATCGAAACCCCTTATCGCAACCGTGCGCTGCTCGATGCGCTGGCCGGCGCGTGCGCGCCGGACACGCTCGTGTGTGTGGCCGTTGATCTGACGCTACCGGATGAGCAAATCGTCACCCGGCCGGTGTCGGCGTGGCGCAAGGAGCCGATCGAACTGCACAAACGACCGGCCATTTTCCTGATGCTGGCGAGCTGACAGCAGCCCAGCGTGCGGGGCCGACCGGGCCCCAAGTGTCCATCCCGAGTCCGAATCAACGCGTGGCAGGACTGTGCCCGGTCCACGGCCCAACGCCCCGAGTTGACAGCCAGGCTCAGCGTAGGCTTGGCGCGGCGCCGAGCGCCAGCACACGAAGCGCCGCGCCGCCGACCGCCGCTCCGAACTTGCGGGCGACACGATCGGTGATGCTCTCCTTGACCGTATAGTCGACGATATCCGGTGCCTTGATGACCTCGCGTGCGACATAGTCGGTACTGCCGAATCCATCGGCCAGCCCGAGTTCGACGCTCTTGTCGCCGGTCCAAAATAGCCCGGAAAACATGTCCGGCGTTTCCTTCAGACGCTTGCCCCGACCTTGCCGCACCGCGGCAATGAACTGCGCATGGATATCATCCAGCATGTGCTGCGCATGCTGCTTCATTTTGTCGCTCTCGGGCGAAAACGGATCGTAGAACCCCTTGTTCTCGCCGGACGTGTGCATCCGGCGCTCGATACCAAGCTTGTCCATCAGCCCGGTGACGCCAAACCCGTCCATCCGCACGCCGATCGAGCCGACAATGCTGGCCTTGTCGACGTAGATTTTGTCGGCGGCCGCCGCCACGTAGTAGCCGCCCGACGCGCAAATGTCCTCGACCACCACATACAGCGGCTTGGACGGATACTTGTCGCGCAAGCGGCGGATCTCGGTGTTAATGATGCCGGCCTGCACCGGGCTGCCGCCCGGGCTGTTGATCCGCAGGATCACCCCGGCGGTATTCGAGTCGTCAAAGGCATTCTGCAACGCAGCATCGATGTTCTGCGCGCTCGCATTCGAGTTCGCTGCAATCTCACCGTTCAGTGAAACCAGCGCCGTATGGCGTCCGGCCGAAACCGAACGTTCGCCCAACAGGCTGAACACGCTCCAGGTGAGCGCGATCCACACGGCGAGGAACGCGCCGCGAAAGAAAATCCGCCAGCGGCGCGCCGCCCGCTGCTCGCGGATAGCCGCCAGCGCGACGCGCTCGAGCGCATCGCGCTGCCAATCGTCGGGCGCACGGCCGGCGCCGTCGGCTCGTCCCTGCTGGGCAGGCGTGGGGGTTCGCGGGTTGTCATCAGTCGAATAGTGGGTCATGCGCAGTCAGGTCCTGCTTCAAGGGAAAGAGGTCGAATTTCATTGTCAGGCAGCCAAAAGACGGCTGGCCCATCGGCCGTGTCGCGCTCCTGAACCTGGAGCGGGCGCAGCCGGCCGCCACGGCATGGGCCGCCGACGCAGCGCCCAGTGTCGGGGGCATAGATTGCGCCGTGCGTCGCGCACATCAAGTATAGGCGCGAGCGCTCGAAGAATTCGCCCTCGGACCAGTCCAACTCCATCGGCACATGCGCGCACCGGTTTAGATAGCCGTAAACCACGCCGTGGTAGCGGACAAAGAAAACGGTGGCCGGCGCGCTACCCGCTAGCGCGGCGCATCGGATGCCGCGGCCGCGTTCGACGAGTTCATCCGAAGCGCAAATACGAACAGGTTGCATGAGTTCAGCGCAATGTCTGTGACAATCCCGGCTCGACGCGACAACGGGTACCCACTCGCGCGCGCGCCAGTCATCCGTGCTCGCGCAGCCAATCGGCCAGCGACATGACGTCGGCGGCGCAAAAGCGCGGCTCCAGCTTGATCAGCTGCTCGGCTGGATGGGCGCCATAGGACACCGCCACGGCGGCGGCCCCAGCGTTGGCCGCCATCTGCAGGTCGTGCGTCGTGTCGCCGATCATCACGGTACGCGCGGCACCCTGCCCCAATTCTCGCGTCAATTCATGCAGCATTGCCGGATGAGGCTTCGAGAACGTCTCGTCCGCGCAGCGGGTCGCATCGAACATCGTCATCAACCGGAACGAGTCCAGCGCGCGGTTCAGTCCGACCCGCGATTTGCCGGTCGCCACCGCGAGCAGATAGCCCGCACCGCGTAATTCGTCCAACATCTCGCGCACGCCGGCGAACAGCTCGATATGTGGATCACCGCTCAGGTAATGGAACCGGTAGCGCTGCGCAAGACGCGGGTAGTCGACCGGGTCGAGCGTGGGCGCGGCGATCTGCAACGCGTCGCGCAGCCCTAGCCCAATGACATAGCTCGCCGACAACGCGTCGGGCACTGGCAAGCCAAGGTCGCGGCACGCCCGCTGGATGCTACGCGTGATGTGCGCGGTCGAGTCCATCAGCGTGCCGTCCCAGTCGAACACGATCAAGTCAAATTGTTTGCGCGTCATCCGTGTTCAACATATCCGTCAATTGTTGCAAAAAATTATCGCATTCGGCTGGCAGCGGCGCCTCGAACGACAGCGGCGCGCCGCTGGCCGGATGCTGAATGCTCAGCCGCCACGCATGCAAGAACATCCGGCGCAGCCCCGGCCGGACACCGGGACGAGCCAGGTTCTTGTTCAACGAGAAATCCCCGTACTTGTCGTCACCGACGATCGGCAAGCCTAGATGCGCGAGATGGACCCGGATCTGATGGGTCCGGCCGGTCTTCAGTTCCGCCTCCAGCAGTAAATAGTCACCCAGGCGCCGGCGCAGGTTGAAGACCGTATGCGAGCCCAGTCCATCGGGCTGCACGCGAACCCGCCGCTCGCCGTCAGCGGTCAAGTACTTGTGCAGCGGCGCCTTCACCGCGCGGCGCACGCCCCAATCCGCAGGCCACGCGCCCCGCGCGCACGCCAGATAGCGCTTATCCAGCCGGCCCTCGCGAATCTGCTCGTGCAGACCGACGAGCGCAGCACGCTTCTTGGCCAGCAACAGCACACCGGACGTTTCCCGGTCGAGCCGGTGGACCAACTCCAGCATGCGGGCACCGGGGCGCGCGGCGCGCATTTGCTCGATCACGCCAAAGCTCACCCCGCTGCCGCCGTGCACCGCAATGCCGGCCGGCTTATCCAGCGCGATCAGGCAGTCGTCCTCATACAACACCGGGAACGTCGCAGCCGGCGCGCTCACCGGGGAGTGCGCCGGCTGTGCCACCCGTATTGGCGGCACGCGCACAATATCACCATGCTCAAGCCGGTACGAGGCGTCGACCCGGCCCTTGTTGACTCGCACTTCGCCGCTTCGCAAAATCCGATAAATATGGCTTTTTGGCACCCCTTTGCACACGCGCAGAAGAAAATTGTCGATGCGCTGACCAGCCGACGCGTCGTCCACATTCAGCCATGAAACACGGTCGGCGGCTGCACCATTTTGTGATATTTTGCCTAACTCATTCATTCTGAATATAATTTGCTAAACAGCCCATGCGCCGGTGGCGACCCGCCCGGCACACGACGGACTGTTTCGGTGCAAGCGCCTCGGGCGTTATTTTACCTTGCACCCCAGGCCGGCTGCTCGCCTGGAAGGCGAGAGCAGCAAGTTGCACGCACGTCGTTGCACAGTGTAGGGATATCGCCCACAGGCGGATTCGGCATCGTCAACGGCAAGCCGGTAACGGAAATTTTGGTCATAAAGAATTTTTTGCGTCCAGCCCGCCGCACTACACGTCGGCCGACGTGGCACGCACGAGCTGGACGGATTGCGAATAACACGCGCGCAGCAGTCGAATCGAGACAGCGCGCGCGAACGAGCGAGACACGCGGGCCACGGCGCCAATGGTCCGCGCACCCGCGCAGGTTTCGGTTCGCGTGCGGCGCGTATTGTGCAACGGCGGCCCGCCGGCAGCAGTGCATCGTACAGTTTGAGGCCGCGCGTCACGCGCTTCATTGCGCGATGCGCGGCTGCACCGCCGTGTTTTGCCGTAGTTTGGAACTATTCGCAGGTGCCCGCGGCATGCCGCGCCTTGGTTGGCGCGCGTTCCGGTCAAGGCAATTCTCCCCAGCCAGAGTTTCCCGCTCCAGCGTGCTTTTTTTGACAAAAAGAGGCGGCGCGCCGCTGCCCGTTTCGGTTCCGCTCTGGACCGTGGCGGGACGCGCAGCCGCACTGGAGCCGTTCAATGAAACGCATGTTGTTCAACGCGACGCAGCAGGAAGAGTTGCGCGTGGCAATCGTCGATGGGCAGAAGCTGATCGACATCGATATCGAAACCGCTGGACGCGAACAGCGTAAAGGCAATATCTACAAAGGAGTCGTCACGCGGATCGAGCCATCGCTCGAGGCGTGCTTCGTCAACTACGGCGAGGATCGCCATGGTTTTCTGCCCTTCAAGGAGGTCGCCCGGCAATATTTCAAGGATGGCGTCGAAATGCGCTCCGCGCGCATCCAGGACGCGCTGCACGAAGGCCAGGAACTGATCGTCCAGGTCGAAAAGGAGGAGCGCGGCAACAAGGGCGCTGCGCTGACCACGTTCATCTCGCTGGCCGGCCGCTACCTGGTGCTGATGCCCAACAATCCGCGCGGCGGCGGCGTGTCGCGACGCATCGAGGGCGACGACCGGCAGGAATTGCGCGAAACGATGGCGCAACTCGAATTGCCAGACGGCATGAGCATGATCGCGCGCACAGCGGGCATCGGTCGCTCCGCCGAAGAGCTACAGTGGGACTTGAACTACCTGTTGCAATTGTGGCGTGCGATCGAGGCAGCGGCGAACGGCACGCGCGGACCCCTGCTGATCTATCTTGAATCGAGCTTGGTGATCCGCGCGATCCGGGATTACTTCCAGCCCGATATTGGTGAAATCCTGATCGATACACCGGATATCCACGATCAGGCTCGCGCGTTTATGGAAGTGGTAATGCCGGACAATCTCGGCAAGGTCAAGCGCTACCACGATGATGTGCCGTTGTTCTCCCGGTTTCAGATCGAGCACCAGATTGAGACCGCCTACTCCCGTACCGTGCCGCTGCCATCCGGCGGCGCCGTCGTGATCGACCACACGGAAGCGCTGGTCGCCATCGACGTGAACTCGGCTCGCGCGACCAAGGGCGCCGACATCGAGGAAACAGCACTGCGCACGAACCTGGAGGCAGCCGATGAAGTGGCGCGCCAGTTGCGGCTGCGCGACTTGGGCGGGCTGATCGTGATCGACTTCATCGACATGGAGGCGAGCAAGAGCCAGCGCGAAGTCGAGCAACGGCTCAAGGACGCGCTCAAGCACGACCGGGCCCGGGTCCAGATGGGCAAGATTTCCCGCTTCGGCCTGATGGAGTTGTCGCGCCAGCGGCTGCGTCCTGCGCTGTCCGAGGGCAGCCATGTGACTTGTCCGCGCTGCAACGGCACTGGCCACATCCGCGACACCGAATCGTCCGCGCTGCAAGTGCTGCGGATCATTCAAGAAGAAGCGATGAAGGAAAACACCGCGGCCATCCATTGCCAGGTGCCGGTTGAGGTAACCGCCTTCCTGTTGAACGAAAAACGCCAGGAAATCAATAAGATCGAATCGCGTTTCAAGGTCAACGTGGTGCTCATTCCCAATAAGCACCTCGAAACGCCGCACTACAAGCTCGAGCGGCTGCGTCATGACGACGTGCGACTCGACGAGCCGCGCGCGTCGTGGCGCATGGCCGAGGAAGCGGCGCGCGAGTTGGAATCGGAAACCGGCTACAGCAAGCGCGACAGCGACGCGAAGCCGAAGCAAGAAGCCGCCGTCAAGGGTATTACGCCGGATATGCCAGCGCCCAGCGCCACGCCACGCCCAGTGCCGCCGCAAGCCCGGCCGAGCGCACCGGTCACACCGGCGGCCACGGCAAGTGGCGGATTCATTGGATGGCTCAAGCGCATCTTCAGTGGCGAGCCTCCGGCCCAGGCCACCGTCAAAGCCACGCCCGCACGGCCGACAGGGGGACGTGCCGGCAGCGAGGCTCGTCAAGGCACGGAGCGCAACCGGCCCCATCGGCGCGGCCCGCAATCCGGTAGCCGTGACGCGGCGCCACGCGACGTTGCTGCTCAACCGGTCCGTGGGCGTCGCGATGAACGCGATACGCGGGACGAACGCGCTGCGCGCGACGAGCGGAGCGTGCGCGATACGCGAGTCCCCCGCCAGGAGCGGCAGCTCGAGGCCCGCGTGGAGGCAGAGCAACCGGCGCGCACCGAACGGCCGCCGCGTATTGAACGTACCGAGCGCGGTGAGCGCCGTGACCGCAACGAGGCGGCGCGGGGCGAGCGCGCTGAACGAGGCGAACGGGCGGATCGGGGCGAACGCGGTGAACGCCACGACCGTGGGGACCGGGCCGAGCGTAGTGAGCGCAAGCAGCTTGAGCAGCCGCCGGTCGAGTCATTACGTGACGAGCAGACATTTGAACAGGGTCAGGAGTCGGCGCCGGGTACCGGCGCCGCCCCGGAAACCGATGTCGGGCGTGACGGCGAGGAGCGCCGCCGCCGCCGGCGCGGACGCCGCGGCGGTCGCCGTGAACGCGACGAGGACAGCGTCAACCTGACTCATGCCGCGGACGTGGCTGAAGGAGAAGGCGAAACGGGTGCCACTGCACCGAGCGCCGCGGCTGGCGCCCCCACCGCGACAACAGGCGACGCAGTGATGGCCCGCGAGCACACGCCAGCACCAGGATCAGAAGCGGCGGTCGAACACGCCGCGACCCAGTCCCCCGCGCCGCGAGAGGCCAACGAGGCTGGCGGACGCCAGGAAATGGAGCAGGTACCGGTAGCCAAGCCCGTGCAACCGGCTGCGGTCGCGGCGCAGCCGCAGCCGCGAATCGTTGAGTCGGCGCATGACTCAAGTGCAGATCCTAGCGTCACCGGTGAGGTCACACGGCAGCAAGCGCCCCCTCCTCAACCATCGGTGGCGTCAACGATGGTGACCACCGCCGCGACGGTGGAGCCACTCGAATCAGCGCCGATACGACGCGACGAGCCGGCGCCGGTACGAGGTGATGAGCCGACACCGGTCAGCCCGCAAAGGGTGGACGAGCCGACATCGGCGCAGCCGGCGCACACCCACGCGCCGGTTGCGTCGGCTCAGCTCCCAGGCGCGCAATCGGACGACACGCTGGTAACCGGCCGCGCCGGAGCGGGCCATGGGCAAGCCGTTGTTGGCAGCACACCGGCGGGCGAGCGCGAAGCGCCATCCCAACCGCGCAGCGCCGACGAACCGGCCTCGATCGCCACACCCGCCCCAATGGCTTCGTCGGCAGGCACGTTGTCGATCGACACGCTGGCGCCGATCCTAGAATCCGCTGGACTGGTGTGGGTCAACACCGATACCGACAAGCTGCGCGCGGCGCAGCAGGCTGCGCAAGCTGCCCAGGAGTCGTTGCGCATCGGCCGTGAACGCAAGCCGTTGCCATCGCCGTCCACGGAACCGATGCAGCAGGTCGAGACCCGGCACGGGGTGTAACTAGACGGGCGCGTCGCCCCCGTCGTGCGTCGCAAAGCGGTGCATCATCGATGGCCCTCGCCTCGGCGAGGGCTTTTTATTGGCCTTCTCGGTTATCCAGCGGGCTCGCGGGTCGTGCTGCCACCGATCATCGCAGCCGCGATATAGGATATTGCGCCACAGCAACGCCGTACTCGGCGCATTCGGATAAAATCCTTGGTTGAACTGGCTTGTGCGGCAACCATGAATCGACGTGTCATCCCGCTGAACGAACTGAGCGCCGTCCCAGCGTTCTCGAGCGCCCCTGGAGCGCCGCGCGGGCATGTCATTGACCGCCTCGCCCGCCCGCTGCGCGACCTGCGTATCTCGGTCACCGATCGCTGCAATTTTCGCTGCGTGTACTGCATGCCGCGAACCGTTTTTGGCCGCGACTACCCGTTTCTGCCACACAGCGCGCTGCTGACCTTTGAAGAAATTGAGCGCGTGGCGCGGCTGTTTGTTGCGCAGGGGGTCGAGAAGATCCGCCTAACCGGCGGCGAACCGTTGTTGCGCAAGCATCTCGAACGCCTGATCGAACGCCTTGCCGCGTTGCGCACGCCCGACGCACGGGCACTCGATCTGACACTGACGACGAACGGCGCACTGCTCGCCCGCAAGGCGCGTGCGCTGAAAGACGCTGGACTCACGCGCGTGACAGTCAGCCTCGACGCACTGGACGATACGTTGTTTAAACGCATGAACGATGCCGATTTCCCGGTCTCGAGCGTACTGGAGGGAATCGAGGCCGCGCATGCGGCAGGTCTTGGCCCGCTGAAGATCAACATGGTCGTTAAGCGCGGCACCAACGACAGCGAAATCGTGCCGATGGCCCGACATTTTCGCGGATCCGGCACCGTATTACGCTTCATTGAATACATGGACGTGGGCCACTCCAATGGATGGAACATGACCGAAGTGCTGCCGTCCGCCGACGTCATCGACCGAATCAACGCGCATTGGCCGCTTGTGCCACTGGACGCGCATTATCCGGGCGAGACCGCGCAACGCTGGCAATACGCGGATGGCGCCGGGGAGATCGGCGTGATCTCCAGCGTCACGCGCGCCTTCTGCGCCAGTTGTACGCGTATACGGCTGTCCACTGAAGGCAAGGCGTATTTATGCCTGTTCGCCGGCACGGGTCACGATCTGCGCGCGCTGTTGCGCGGCGGCGTCACCGACGAGCAGATCGCCGATGCAATCGCGCGGCTGTGGCAAGCCCGCGAGGACCGCTATTCGCAGTTGCGCGGGCAAGCCGCTGGCGGCCCGCGCGTCGAAATGTCATATATCGGCGGCTAGACCGATGCACACCGTGATCCGCACGTGATGTCGCGCGCCAGCACCATCGGACTGATTCTCGCTGGCGGCCGCGGCACGCGCATGGGTGGGCGAGACAAAGGACTGCAACTGCTGCATGGGCACCCACTCGTCGAGCATGTCGCACAGCGCTTGCGGCCACAGGTGTCGCACCTGATGATCAGCGCCAATCGCCACGTTGACCAGTATGCCCGGTTTGCCGATCAGGTGCTGACGGACACCACACCCGATTTCCCCGGCCCGCTGGCCGGCATTCTCGAAGGGCTGTATGCACTCGAGCGCCAGGCGCCGAGGCACGGCGCGCTACTGGTCGCGCCCTGCGATTCTCCGTTCGTGCCGTTGAATCTGGCGCAGCGCCTTGCCCAAGCGCTGGAAGTCACGCACGCACCGATTGCTTATGCATGCACCGCATCGCCCGATGCAGCTGTGCCGAACACGCATGCCCCGCCTGCATCGTCGACCGACATGCCGGCAGCCGGGCGTGCTCATTTTGTATTCGCGCTGCTGCGCGCTGGGCTGGCAGACGATCTGGCGACGCAGTTAACCCAGGGCGAGCGCCGCGTGCGCGCGTGGTACGCACGCCACATGGCAGTACGCGTGCCATTCGCCGACGAGCGCGCGTTTTACAATGTCAACTCGCTGCAAGAATTATACAAACTCGAGCGGCCGGACATCGGGCGATGAGCGTGCCCGGCGTCCTTTGCCCGATTGCGCCCGCCCCGTTTTCTCCGTCCCGTGCCATGACCTCGCTGCAAACAATCGCAAGCTGTATCGCCGACTATGACCCGAACGCACTGCCGGTGAATGCCGCCCGGGCCATCGTGAACCAGTGGGCAACGCCGGTGGCCACCATCGAGCGGCTCGCGCTGCGTGACGCCTTGGATCGCGTGCTGGCTGACGACGTGGTGTCGCCGCTAGACGTACCAGCACACGACAATTCCGCCATGGACGGCTATGCGTTCGACGGCGCCGCGCTCGAGCGCGGCGGCACGATCCGGTTACGCGTGGCAGGCACGGCGCTGGCCGGACGCGCGTACGATGCACGGGTACGCAGCGGCGATTGCATCCGCGTGATGACCGGCGCGGTATTGCCGGCCGGCTGCGATACCGTAGTCCCGCAGGAGCAGGTGGCAATCGACGTGGCCGGATCGATCCAATTTTCGGCCGCCGCGCTGGCCCGCGGCGCCAACTGCCGACGCGCCGGCGAAGACCTGCGCAGCGGACATGCAGCCCTATTGGCCGGACGTGTGCTGCGCGCGTCCGATCTGGGCCTGCTCGCCTCCGTCGGGCTTGGCGAAGTACCGGTGCGGCGCCGCTTGCGTGCCGCCTTCTTTTCGACCGGCGACGAATTGCGTTCACTGGGGCAACCGCTTGCGCCTGGATGCATATACGATAGCAATCGCTATACGCTGTACGGGATGCTGCGCCGCCTGAACGTAGAGGTGATCGATCTCGGTGTGGTGCCCGACGATCGGCTCGCGCTGGAAGCAGCGCTGCGCAACGCAGCGGCGTCAGCGGACGTCGTACTCAGTTCCGGCGGCGTGTCGGTCGGCGACGCAGACTACACGCGTGAGCTGATGGGTCGGTTGGGCGACGTCGCATTCTGGAATGTCGCGATGCGGCCAGGACGCCCGTTCGCATTCGGCCGCATCTGGTCAGGCGGGCGCGCGGGCGAAGGCCACGATGCGCTCTACTTCGGCTTGCCAGGCAACCCGGTTGCCACAATGGTCGCCTTCTATCAGATCGTGCGCGACGCACTGATTTCGATGACCGGTGCGCTGCCCCGGCCCGTGCCGCTGATCACGGCAAGCACGCTGGATTCGATCAGCAAACGCCCCGGACGGACCGAATATCAGCGAGGCATCGCGCGCCGGCGCGACGACGGGCGCTGGGAAGTCGCGCTGACCGGCGCGCAGGGCTCCGGTATCCTACGCTCGATGAGCGACGCCAATTGTTTCGTTATTCTGGATCACCAACGAGGGCCAGTGGCCGTGGGCGACACGGTCGATATCATGCCTTTTGATGGACTGATTTAACCTTTTGACGGGCTGACCTGGCCTTTTGACGGGTTGCGCTAACCCTTTGACGGACTAATCTCACCCATACTCGACGTTTTCATACAACTTCCGCGCGTGCCCCGCGCGACCCTTTATCGCGAATGAGCGCCGACGCTTCGATATGAAAAAACAAATCTCGTACATTGCCCCGGGGCAAACCGCCAAAGCGCTGATCTTCGTGTACCTAACCTTCAGCGTGCCGATCGTCCTGCTCGGCGTGCTAGTGGCATTCGTGCGCTATGGCTCTGTCGAACTGTCGACGGTGTTCAGCGCGTTGATACTCAACGCCGTGCTTGGCTTCATCCTGCTATGGATCGCCTGCCACGCATACAACTGGGTGGCATCGCGCTTCGGCGGCATCGAGATCATGCTCTCCGATGCACCGGAGGAGGCATGACTTCGCCATTGGCCACGCTGTCGGACGACACGACGCCCCGCCATGCAACACCGGCCAGCGTGTCCGCGGTGCACGCACTGATCTACGGTCGCTGCCAGGGCCGCACCCGCTTATTCGCTACTGTCGTCTAGCGTCGCTTGCGCTTGCCCGTCATCGCCCAACAGTTCGGCAGCCTGCTCGCCAGATAGCGCCTCGACGTCGCGCAGCTTCTTGTGCATTTGCCGTGTCCGGGTCTCGGCCAGTTCGATAGACCGGGCAACGGTCGCAAGCTGGTTCTTCGTTTTCGCCAGGACGTCGCCGAACTTGCCGAACTCCGTCTTCACCGCGCCGAGTACCTGCCATACTTCGCTCGAGCGCTTTTCGATCGCCAGCGTACGAAAACCCATCTGCAAGCTGTTCAGCAACGCAGTCAGCGTGGTGGGTCCGGCAATCGTGACCCGATAGTCGCGCTGTAATGCATCGGTCAGCCCAGGCCGGCGCAGGACTTCCGCATAGAGTCCCTCGGTCGGCAGGAATAAAAGGGCAAAGTCCGTCGTATGCGGCGGCGACACATACTTGTCTGCAATTGCCTTGGCCTCCAACCTGATACGCGTTTCCAGCGCGCGGGCCGCCTCCTCGACGCCAAGAGGGTCAGCCCGATCTTGTGCGTCGATCAACCGCTCGTAGTCCTCACGCGGGAATTTCGCATCGATCGGCAGCCATACCGGCTGCGCATTGCGGTGCTCGCTTTCGCCCCGGCCCGGTAGCCGAATCGCGAATTCGACGCGCTCGCTGCTGCGCGGCACCGTCGCCACATTCTTCGCATATTGATCGGGCGTGAGCATCTGCTCGAGCAGCGCCTCGAGCTGAACCTCGCCCCAGGTACCGCGCGTCTTGACATTGGTCAACACCTTCTTCAGGTCGCCGACGCCCGCAGCGAGCGTCTGCATCTCGCCCAAGCCACGATGGACCTGCTCGAGCCGGTCCGACACCAACTTGAACGATTCACCCAGGCGCTGCTCCAGCGTGGCATGAAGCTTTTCATCGACAATGCGCCGCATCTCATCGAGCTTGGCCGCATTGTTCGCCTCGATATCCTTGAGCTTTTGCTCGAGCGTCGCCCGCACTTCGGCAAGACGCCGCTCGTTGCTCTCCGACAGCACGGCCAATTGCTGGTTCAGCGTATCGCCGAATCGCTTCAATGCAGCAGCCTGCTCCTCGCGCGCATGTTGCGCCTGCTGTTGGCCGGACAAGCGAAACGCATCGAGCTGCTGCGCATTGCTCTGCGTCAGTTTGGCCAGTTGCTGCGCGAAGCCGTCAATCTGGTTGTTTTGCACCGTAGCGATACTCGCGAGTTGCGCCGCGAGCGCCTGTTGTAATTGCGCGACGCCGGCGCCAGCATCGGCGCGCGACACGCGGGCGCTGTCGATCAGCTCCGCGCGCAACTCGCGCTCCAGCCTTTCCTGGGAGCGCGCGTACGTGTCGCCCAGTTCGCCTACCCGCTGCGTGAGCGCTTGCAGCGATGCCTCGGTCGCGTTGCCGGCATCGCGTTGCCGCATCGCGGCCGCGACAACGAGCAGCGCGGCGGCCAATACGGCCACTGCGACGGCTAGGATAATCGTCAGCATGCGTGCACTGCCCCCAGCACGTCAGGGTTGTTCGGTGTCAGCGGGTGATCGGCTTGCGGGCCGCAGCCAAGCGCTGCGATCAAATGATCGGCCGCCCGTGCCACCACCGCCCGCCGCGTCGTCTCGATCGCGCTTGCCATGTGGGGCGTCAACACCACGTTGGGCACTTGCAACAAGTCCGGATGCACGTTTGGCTCGCCGTCGAACACATCGCGCGTGAATAAATGGCCATCGCAATTCATATTGACATCGAAATACTGCTCAAGCGTTTCGAGTACGTCCGGGAAGATCATCCGCGCCACCCAAACCTCCTGCTTCATCACCGTTCCAGTCCAAGTTTGCGTCCGGCACTCAATGCCAGAAAAAGAGCCATGTCGTCATCGCGAATACCGGCAACAGTACGCAGGCCGACCATCCAATGAAGCCGAAAAAGCTCGGCATGCGCACACCGCGCGACTCGGCAATGGCCTTGACCATGAAGTTCGGCGCGTTGCCAATGTACGTATTCGCTCCCATGAATACCGCGCCAGCGGAAATCGCCGCGAGTGTCGACGCACCGGAGGTCATCAACGTCTGCGCGTCGCCGCCCGCGATGTTGAAAAACACCAGGTAGGTCGGCGCATTGTCCAGGAACGATGACAACAACCCTGTCACCCAGAAATACAGGGGTACGGTGGCTTGGCCGTCCTGCAGCGTCCACTGCACCGCGTCGGCGAACGCGCCCCGCTGTCCGGCATGCAGCATCGCGATTACCGGTGCAATCGTCACGAAGATGCCGGCGAAGAGCTTGGCGACCTCATCGATTGGCGCCCAGCTAAAGCCATTGCCATCGCGCGCGGAGGATGGCGTCACGCGCAGCGACACGAACAGCACGACCAACAGTCCGGCGTCACGGAGCATGTTTTGCAACTGGACTGGCACGCCGAAAACGTCGAATTGCACGCGAGGTTTCCAGACGCCGCTTATCAGCACCAGGACGATGATGCACGCCAGCAGTGCGAAGTTCACTTTGCCGTCGATCGCAACGCCGCGCAAGTCCGGTGTCAGCTTCACCCGCGCCGGCCCCGGGTTGCCGTCACGCCTGAAATAATAGCTATCCAGCACGTAGAACACCGACAGCACCGTGGCGGTGACGAACAGGGCCGGCAACGCCAAATGCACAGTTGTCCAGAAAAAATCGACACCGTTCAGGAAGCCGAGAAACAATGGCGGATCGCCGAGCGGTGACAACGCGCCGCCCGCATTCGCGACCAGGAAAATAAAGAACACCACCACATGCGCAGCATGCCGGCGATTGTCATTGGCCCGCAACAACGGCCGGATCAGCAGCATCGCCGCGCCCGTCGTTCCCATGATGCTTGCTAGCAGCGTGCCAAGCGCAATCAGACCAGTATTGAGCGCGGGTGATCCATGTAGATTGCCGCGCACGCAGATGCCGCCGGCCACCGTATACAGCGCGGCCAGCAACACGATAAACGGCACATACTCAGCAATTGCGGCATGGGCGAGCGACGCAAGTGCTGCGCCGGCGCCGAACGACGCGGCGAACGGCACCAGGAAGGCCAGCGCCCAAGCCGCCGCGATTTTGCCGAAATGGCGGTGCCAGAACGTCGGAGCCAGCAGCGGCAGCAACGCGATCGACAGCAGCATGCCAGCAAACGGCAGCGCCCAATGCAGGCCTAGTTGCGAGCCATCGACGTCGGCCGCGCACGCGGCAAGCGGAATACAGGCGAGTACTACACCCGCCGGCAGAAAGGCAAAAAACCTCGTCATATGTCGTATTAGAAAAACAGGAATCACGCGTCACGCACAACGACTGCATGAACGCGATAAGGACCATGCGCACCTAGCACAATGGTTTGTTCGATGTCGCCGGTACGCGACGGACCTGAAATGAAGTTGACCGCGCGCGGCAATTCGCCGCGCTCGGCACGCATCAAGGCAAACGCGTCCTCGAGGCCGCCGACGACGCGCGACGCCGGCACGATTGCAATATGCGTCTGCGGCAACAGGCCCGCCGACACGAACTCGTCCTCGCCCGACAACAGCGCTAGCGTACCGGTCTCGGCCACCGCGCAAAAGCACCCGGTAATGCCGGTCAAGTCGCCGTCGCGCGGCATCCTGAATTCGAGTTGGCAGCCGACATCCGCCCATCCGTAATCAGCGAGCGCGGGCCACGCGACTGCGGTCGTGGCAAGCTTGTGCTCGTGCAGATAGGCCGCCACCGCAGCCGGCACCTGCTGCGGCCCATCGACGCACGCGACACTGGTCGCCATCTTGCGCGATTGCGTGACGAACAACTCGACGAGATCGCCTGGCAGATCAGGACGCGGGCCGACCGGGTGCCGCGCCAGATAGTCGGTGAGCGCCTCGCGCTCGGCCGCCGCCGGCAGCGCCGGCCGGCGCTGCGCCGCGCGGATGCGAGCAATGATGTTACGGCGAGCCGCCGAAGTGTCCATGGAGCGATCCTCTGATAGCGCGTTGGCCACGCCTGCGCGCAGATTATACCGGCGGGCGCAGCGCAGCCATTGGCCGGATGGCCATCGGCGACCCCGATGGCCGTGGTGGCATCCAGCCTGCAGCGGGACGCCACCTGCGCCACGCAGAGCGATGCGACCACGGGGCGCCGCGTACGTGCCGCTGCGCGTGCCGGCCTCACCTGGTTCAGTGGCCCGCCTCCAACGGCGTGTCGATCTCGAACACCTGCCGCAAGTACGCGATGTACGCGGGATCGTCGCACATGTTTTTGCCCGGCGAGTCGGACAATTTCGCAACGGGCTGGCCATTGCAGCGGACCATTTTCATCACGATCTGCAGCGGCGGATAGCCCAGGTCGTTGGTCAGGTTGGTGCCCACGCCAAATGCCAGTTTGCAGCGGCCGCGAAAACGCTCGTACAGTTGCAACACCTTCGGGATATCAAGTGCATCGGAAAAGACCAGGATCTTGGTGCGGGGATCGCAGCGATTCAACTCGTAGTGCTTCAATAGCTGCTCACCCCATTCGAACGGGTCTCCCGAATCGTGCCGCGCGCCGTCGAACAGCTTGCAGAAGTACATATCGAAATCGCGCAGGAACGCCTTCATGCCGTAGACGTCGGACAACGCAATGCCAAGATCGCCGCGATATTCCTTGGCCCACCTCTCAAAACCGAAGATCTGCGAATCGCGCAGCCGCGGCCCCAGCGCCTGGCACGCCTGCAGGTACTCGTGCGCCATCGTGCCAAGTGGCGTCAACCCGTGCTTCATCGCGTAATAGACATTGCTGGTGCCGGCAAACTGCTCGCCAAGCCCCGCCATCAGCGTCAGGATGACCTCCTCGTGCCACTGCTTCGAAAAGCGTCGCCGCGTGCCGTAGTCGGCAATCTTGCAATCGGCGTAGTCGGGCCTCGCGCCGAGCATCGCCATCTTGTCAATCAGCCGCTCACGTCCCTCGTGGTATGCCGGCGAGCGCTGCGTATTGCGGAAATAGACCTCGTTGACGATCGCCAGTACCGGGATTTCGAACAGAATCGTATGCAGCCACGGCCCGCGCACAACGATCTCGATCTCACCATTGGCCTTCGGCGACGGCCAGACGTGAATGTACTTCTCATTGAGTTGGAACAGCGCAAGGAAGTCAACGAAGTCGCTCTTAATAAAGCGCAACTGGCGCAAATAGTCGAGCTCGTCGTCGGTGAAACGCAACTGGCACAGGCGACCGATCTGCTCCCGGATCTCGTCCACATAGGGCACCAGGTCGATGCCGCGCGTGCGGCAACGGAACCGGTATTCGACGCTGGCGGCAGGAAAATGATGCAGCACGACCTGCATCATCGTGAATTTGTAGAGATCGGTATCGAGTAACGAAGTGATGATCATGGTCGCATAGCCAGGCACAAGCCGGAAGCTCGGACGCGCCGCGGCCGTTTGACGCGACACCTCCTGCTAAAGTTAGCGTAAGCGAGGCCGCGGCACGTACGCAGCAAACCGCGCGTCGCATATAAAGACATCACCAAAGTGTATAACAGCCTCGGGCGGGGGGCAGCGAAGCGGCGACGCGGTGCGCTACAATAACTGTTTTGCAAAATGGTGGCGTCCCTGGCTTCATTGCGCGCCCACATCGCTATACACAGAGTGCAGGAGCTTCATCAATGACTCACGTTGTGACCGAAAGCTGCATCAAGTGCCGCTATACTGACTGTGTCGACGTATGCCCAGTGGACTGCTTTCGCGAAGGTCCGAACTTCCTCGCGATCGACCCGGACGAGTGCATCGATTGCGCAGTTTGCGTAGCGGAATGCCCGGTCAATGCGATCTATGCGGAAGAAGACGTCCCCGGCGACCAGCAACAATTCATCCAACTGAACGCGGAACTGGCGAAGGACTGGCCCAGCATCACACGGACTAAGCCTCCTCTGCCGGACGCGGTGGAATGGAAAGACGTGAAAGACAAGCTGAAGCTGCTCGAGCGATGAGCAGGGCGCGCGCGCCGGGTTCGTCGATAATCCATGACACCACGCTTCGACGCGCCACCTGTTGACAAGACGATAAGACGCCGATAGAATTCCACTTCTCTGCTGTTCCCCGATAGCTCAGTCGGTAGAGCGCCGGACTGTTAATCCGTAGGTCCCTGGTTCGAGCCCAGGTCGGGGAGCCAAAAAATCAATCAAAAAGCCCAGCCTTCGAGGTTGGGCTTTTTGCTTTCTGGTCTCCATGTAGGCACCCTGTAGGCATTCCCGGTCAACGCGGCGGGGCCGGAAAATTAAAGTCCGTGATTGGCAATCCGTTTCGCTTTGGCGCAGGTAGGAAAAACCGACATAGGGTCGGTCTTGGCGCGACATCCCGCCCTGACCCGCGTCCATCAAGCGGCAGTTACGTTCAACGAGTTGGCGATGGTTTTCCGGCAGACATAATTTTGCTCAGCTGCCATTACGCCGTTTGACTCCCTTGAATCAATTTTTCATATTGTGAAAAATTGTGGGCCTGTGGCTGTTTTTGCTGTTTTCAGCGCTGTTTTGGCGCGGGAAGCTTATCGAGCCCTCTTCAGGGCCATCTTCAATTTGAAGAAGGACCACCCTGTGAAAGGCAGTCCGGTAGTCTCTCCAAATTTGAGGGACCGCACTGACGCTAAACGATCGATACGTCCAGATGCTTGCCCAGTTGGCTGAACGCGCGCGTGGGCCAACTTCAGTGACTGACCGCCGTCAGCCCATGGGGCAAGTCGCAAGCCATGTGCCGCATGCAAAAATTCCACTGCCGTTTTTACCTTGATGTCGATGGGGTTATCCACGACGATCAAAGCGTCCTTGACATACCGTTTTCATAGAGTATGCTTTGCACAACGATTTCAAGAGTTTTAAGTGTCATCATTATGGCCGAGGGTTGCGGACCTTAATCCAATATCACTATATTAATTTTTATGGTGGGATAGGGTATGAAAAAACTATTTTTCTCGTGTACTATTTTCTTGCTTGCATCCCAAGCATACGCCATCGGTTACTTCAGTCGAGCGTGTCGAGTCGACCAAATACCAGGTCCATTACGAGGCGTAGCAACAGAATTTTTTTACCTCTTAGGCGCGCCCTTATGGGTTAAAAATATTTTGGCTCAGCCAGATCTGAATCGATATTGGATTTTGGAATCGATTACAACCGATTACTTTCAATCCAGATATTATCTCTATGCAAAACAAACAATTACACAATGGCATACATGGGCAAATATTTCGGGGTGGATCGGGGCAATGACTCGAACGTCACCCTTTTATACTGAAGGGCTGCCTGTTTGGGGGCACAACAACAACGCCATGAGATTCGAGCACAATCGCCGGTTTCTTTATAGTGCTCGCGCAGGGTCACCTGAGATTGTTGAGAAAACCGAGTATATTCCTGGCGCTTCGCCGTACAGTAACCGATGGAGAGTCCAAGGCGAACACCGCTACTATGATCCTGAAAGAGGAAAAAATATCAAACTGGGCGAGTCTCTGGCTGAAGATTGTAACTTGAGTGTGGGGTGGTTGCCATGAAATCCATTTTTTTAGCTTTAACAGTGACTTTTTTCTGTGGACAGGTACAAGCCTATACAGCAAGCCCGGTACATAAGGCGAACACGGATAGAATAAGCCCGGTTCAGCCAGCAAGCAAAGCAGCGAATGGGGTGAGCAATACGCTACACCAAAGCGAAAAAGTAGTCAGCGACATGTGGGATGAAGTGGAAAACGCGAGCGCAGCACTGACTATTTCTAAAGACCCTACGCCCGAAGTGAGGGCAATGTTGTATCAGAACGTTTTGGAAAAAAATGACCAATTCAGGACGAATTTAAGTCCGCCTGAACGCCTCGGGTTAGTGCGTGAGGCTTACGCGCTGCTTCATCAAAAATTGAATATTAGGTCTGCCGGATCTCAAGGTCTTGCAGCAATCATCCAGCGCACTGATAATCTGAGAACGGTCGGTATGGAACTGCTGGGCCAACTGCCGGATGGCGGCAGACGAGGCTCTATCGTATTCAAAATGAAGAATGGAAAACTTGGTATGTTAAGCGTATGGGATTATGCAGCCGATGGCGGAAAGATCATACTTTACGCCGATTTCGCTCGTCAACGCGTCGGCCAAGCGCCAGCTATTCTTGCATTAGGCAAAGCGCCGAACGATGATCGACGCCTCTGGTCACTAGGATGGACAACTGATACCGAAGATTACGAATTGTACCTTGAAGATGCCAAAACTACAGAGCGTGACACCGAGTGGCAACCCGAGGAAATCATACAGTTTGCCGAACAATTGATGAATTAACCTTAGCACATTGCATGTACTCAATGCCAAATGGTGCATGTCTATTACCGGCTCATCCAGTGATGGCTGACCAAAAAACTGACGCACCATCTGGAAAGCAAAGTCGAGCAAGGTAAGGATGGCAATCATCGCAACGGGAGCCGCCCCAAGACGGTGATCACGCCCAGCGGCGAAATGAAGTTGGCTATCCCCCGTGCTCGGCAGGCCAGGTTCGAGCCACAGCGGGTGGGTAAATATTAGCGCCGGCTGCCCGGTTTTGACGATCACGTCATTAGCCTGTATGCGCGCGGCATGAGCGTGCGCGAGATCCAAGGCCATTTGCTAGAACTGTATGGCCTTCAGGTGTCACCCGATCTGATTTCGAGCTCACCGACGAAGTACTGGCCGAGGTCGAGCAGTGGCAACAGCGACCACTCGAGGCGATGTATCCGATCGTGTATTTTGACGCGCTTCGATTGAAGATCCGCGACGAAGGCACGGTCAAGAACAAGGCGGTGTATCCGGCTGCGCAAATTCAGACCTGCATTGTTCATCTGATCCGCAATTCGCTGAAGCTGGCCAGTTGGAAGGAGCGCCAGCCTCTGGCTGCCGCGATCAAGCCGATCTATCAGGCCGCCACGGCCGAGGCGGCGGAAGCGGCGCTCGACACTTTGGCACAGCGAGTGGGGCCGCAAATTCCCTACCGTCGCGGCCATGTGGCAGCGCCAATGGGAACAGGTCATACCCTTTTTCGCTTATCCGCCCCAGGTGCGTCGAATCGTATATACGAACGTCCTGCCCACCCGAAGTGCTCCCCGATGCCCCTGTCCCGGATGGTCGTACCATACGCCTAAAACTTCGCGGCGGGAACACGCGGGGCATCGGTTCATCATGCCAGTTACAAACGCTATCGAGAGCATGCACATGCAGTTGCGCAAGATCGTCAAGAACCGCGGCTACTTCCCAAGCGACGAAGCGGTCAGCAAACTACTGTATCTGGCCTTGCGCAACATCGAAAAGGACTGGAAGATGCCACCTATCACCTGGCAGCAAGCCGCCAATCAGTTCGCGATCCTGTTCGGCGAACGATTCACTTGCGCCATCAGCTGAGATTTTTTAACCGACCTCAGCACACAGAATCTATGGTCGCCCCCTAACCGGTTGGCTACGGAAACCTGCGACTATATGTGCTCCAATTGAATCGGGCTGGTTAAGGCCCACGGTGCTATCAATGACTTGTCACCGGCAGCACCTGTGCACAGGTTTGCTCAGCCATGCCGACATCTGCGAACCAGCGGCCGATGTTTGGATAACCCTACGCGCGGCGCACCACTAAGTATCTACCCACACGCCGCCCCGTACGGCTCACGCCGCCGTCCAGGTTGTCCACGCGTTATCCAGCGGTTTTCCACGGAGTTATGCACCGCGAACAGGCCAGTTATCCCCAGCTTACCCACAACTCACCAGGCTTACCGGTGATGCGGCGCGCTGATCGGCTCATTTGCCGCACTTCAGATTGCACGCATCGCCGGACGGATCGCCGCGATCGGCCCGCCGCCGCCGCTCGTCCGGCGAACCATGTTGGAACTTCGGGTCTGGCGCAGAAGCGGCAAACTGCATCTGCGGGTGCTCGTTGAAGCGAAACTGATCGCTCAGGATACCGCCCGGCACGCCAGGCTTGTTTTGTGCCCACGCTACAACTGGCAAGCTCAACGCGAGGGCCGCGACGCCCGTGCAGGCGAGCAGAGCGGCACTCGAGTGCCCGCGGCGCGGCGCACCACCAGGAGAAGGCTGACGCGGCGCACGCCGATACGGAAGCGGAACGTTGACGGAACAAAGCGACAATCGGTTGAACACACGCATGGTGGCAAACAAGAAAAATGGCGGTTTCGATCAGCGCCGCACGCATGGCATGACGTCGCATACTTATTAGGGTCCACATGCGCAGCGAACTGAGGCCATAGCGTAACGGAAGAACGGCGTCGCCGCTCCGTTGGCCAAAAACGCCGGGGCCGGTTTCACATTACACGAGGTTACTCGCGTCATCGGTGTCGATCGTTGCGACATTGGTGGTAAATTGAAAAATATACCCGTGCGCTGCCCGGGATCGCTAACTTGTTTCGGGTGACCATGACACCGTCCTGCCTTTCGATACCATGCCTTGCTTTGTCCCCCGCCCGACCGCCTGACGCCCCAAGGGCGGCGCGCACGGCGCCCGATCCAACCACCGCCGTCGCCGCTACACGGGTCCGCGCGCCGACCGCCGTGCGGGCGGACCTTGCGATGGCTTTGTCAAGCATCAAGCGAACGACAACGGGTGTCGCGCTGGGCGCCGCCGCACTGCTATGCTGGTGCGCAACGGCCAGCGCAGAAGAGATTGGCAGGGTCAATACGAATTTCCGGATTACCGGATCGGACCGGGTCGTGGTCGAAGCCTATGACGACCCAGCCGTCAACGGTGTCACTTGTTACGTGTCGCGCGCACGTACCGGCGGGGTTAAGGGCACGCTGGGCGTTGCCGAGGATCCGACCGAAACGTCGATCGCCTGCCGACAGGTTGCCGCCCTGCAATTCAAGGTACCACTGCCGCTGCAAGCCAACATCTTTTCGGAACGGATATCGCTGATCTTCAAAACATTGCATGTCGTGCGCGTGGTCGACCGCAAGCGTAATGCGCTGGTCTATCTGACCTACAGCGATCGCGTCGTGTCTGGCAGTGCGAAGAACAGCGTGACGGCTGTACCGGTGCAGGGTCAATCCATCCCGCTCAGATGACCCATGCCCGGTGCCGATCCTCCTGCGGCCGACACCGCGCGCTATTGGCACCGTCTCGCAGGCCAGCTGTACGAATCGAAGTAGTGCAGCCGTTGAGCCAAGATAAAGCACGTGCGTGGTGCATACACGTGCCGATCCCCGGGCGTCTGCTGAAAAGAGAAAAGTGCTGCGGCATGCCGACCTCCCCGCTCGTTGCCTCGGGTGGATCAAGCGTCAGTGCGATGAGGAGCCACTCCGCCTAGAAATAACGGGCGGCAAACTGCGCAAGTTGCGCAAGCTTGACCGTGCGGGCCGCCGCGTCGTCATAGTGGGACCGCAGCATCGGCTCGTACCAGCGGTGCGCCGCAGGCTTGTACCAGTGGCGCACCGCAATGAGCGCGCCGGGCCGGCCGCCGTGCTGCGCGCGCAAGCTGACGATCAGCGCGGCACTTGCCAACCACGCGCGGGCAGAATGCAGTCGGCCAATGTGCGCGACGGATCAAACGCCACCGCCAGCCCATCGAGGACAACGCCGCCGCCAGCCCATCGAGGACTCGTGCGGCAATCGCCGGGCCGATGCCGGGCCACTCCAAGGAGGTCGGCGCAGCAGGCGACGGGTTGGCGCGCACCGGCGACGGCGGCGCCACCCGCAACGCCGATCAGTTTTGCGCGCCCTTGTCGGCCGCCGCGCCACCCGTTTGCTCATTGAGCGTCTGGGCCGCGTCCCGCTTGGCCGCCTTGTGCTGTTGCTTGGCCGCCTTCAACTGGCTGTGGTACTCCTGCTTGAGCGCCTTTTTGTTGGCGCTGTACTCCGCGTTGGCCGCCGCTTCCGCATCGCGCTTCTGCACGAGCGGATCGACTGGGCCCGGTGCGACAATACGCTGGCCGGTGCCCGTGCCACCGCTGCCCGTCGTGGAATCCGCGCTGTGCGCGCCCACGCCAACGGCTACACCAACGGTCTCGCCGCCGCCTTGAACCGGCGCTTGCGCAAAGGCGGCAACAGTGGCGGCGGCCAGCGCAGCGCCCAGCGTGATACAACGGATTTGACGAATTGCAGTCATTGGATGCCTCCCTACGAAGTCGATCAATGAAACGGCGCAAGGCCGCATGGGCAACGACTCCCACGCGCCTGCCGACGTGCCCATGCGTGACAACCTGGCACAGCGTGCACGCATCGGACCTTTGAACTGACCCGCGCTACAGCGGGAGGTTCGCCACGGTTTGGATTGTTACCTGTCGTTTCGTTTACCAGCGTTTACTTACAACCGACGGCCGACCCCGTCATTTCGTATTGCGGACACACCAAACCGGGGCTTTTTCCTCAGTAGAGTACGCTGTTAAGATGAAAGATGAGTAATTAACTTCCGATTCGCTTTTAATGACCCATATTGGTACTGCCCAGCGCACGCCGGCACGCCATCACGGCAAGCCTACGCTCGCCCATCATGCGACCGAGACGGCGCGCCTGGCAGCGCCGCTCGCCATCGCGCAGCTGTCGCAAATGGCGATGGGCGTCACCGACACGATCCTGCTTGGCTCGCTGGGTCCCGACGCGCTGGCAGCCGGCGGACTCGGCGCCGCGCTGTTTTTCACTACCATGACCCTGCTACAAGGCGTGCTCCAGTCGGTCAGCGTGACGGTCGCACAAGCGCGCGGCGCCCAGGCAGAGCATCGCGTGCCGTCGATCTACTGGACAGGCCTTGCGCTATCGCTGGTGCTGGCGGTGCCGGCATTCGTGCTGCTGAGCTTCGCAACACCGCTGCTGGTAGCAGCAGGCCAGCCGTCGGCGTTGGCCGAACCTGTCGGCCAATACGCGCGCGTGTTGCGCTGGGCGGCACTGGGCAGCCTGATCGGCATCGGCATGATGCGCGCGTTCCTGCCAGCGATCGGCGCAGCGCGACGGCTGTTGTGGGTATCGGTGGGGGGCGTCGCGTTGAACGGCTTCTTGAACTACGGGTTGATCCAGGGCGCGTGGGGCTTGCCGCGCATGGGGTTTCTCGGCTCCGCGGCGGCCACGACGATCACGGTCTGGCTAACCGCGCTCGTGCTGCTCGCGCTGTTGCACCTGCCCGAGCGATTCCGGCCCTTCGTCGCCGGCTCACGCCGCCCGCGCTGGTCCGTGATGTCCGAATTGCTCTCAGTCGGCTGGCCGGTCGCCGTGACGTACGGTGTCGAGACGATGCTGTTCCTCGCGACGAGCCTGGCGGTGGGCACACTCGGCGCAGCCGCCCTCGCGGCGCACCAGATTGCGCTGAACGTCGCATCGATCACTTTCATGGTGCCGCTGGCCATTGCGCAGGCCGCCAATGTCCGGGTCGGGTACTGGGCGGGCGCACGCCATCCCGTCGAGGCCCGCCGCGCCGGGTTCGTCGCGCTGGCGCTGGGAGGCGGCTTTATGGCGGCGTCCGGCGCCGTGATAACGTGGGTGCCGCACGGCATCATCGCGCTTTATCTAAACCCGCAGGAGCCGTCCAATGCGGCGACGATCTCGCTGGCCGCGTCGCTGCTGGCGGTGGCAGCCGTGTTCCAGATCGTGGACGGACTACAAACCGTTGGAGCCGGTTGCCTGCGTGGACTGCGCGACACGCGCGTGCCCATGCTGCTGGCCGCCACCGGCTACTGGGGCATCGGCTATCCGACCGGCTATTGGCTCACCTTCCATGCCGGCCTAGGCGCGAAGGGATTATGGTGGGGCCTGGCCGCGGGGCTGGCTACGGTCGCGTGCCTAATGGTCGCCCGGTTTTACTGGAAAAGCCGAGCGCTTGGACGTGGCCCCGCGGCATAACGGCGTGGCGGATCGCCCCGGCGACGCCCGCGCGTCACGCGCACACCAGCCGGCAAGCCATACCGGCAACGGGCCAAATTCAAATAAAATGAATATCCGCGCGGAACCGCCGCGCGCAGCGCCACTCAGCGCCACTCAGCGCCATGCAGCGGTGCACAGCGGTGCACAGCGGGGTACAGCGTGAAGCGGCGCGGCAGCAGACGGCACCGCTCGAGTACCGGCGGGTTGCAACCAATACGCCGGCGAGCGCCGGCCAGATCGGAGCAAACGTGAGCGCAAGCGGGTGTCGAACCACGGGCCTTCCGGCTCACACCCGGGTCCCCCGGATGCGCCAGCCGGTCACGGCGACATATGTGGCTACGACCGGCGCGGCGGCACGACGGCGGGCGATGCTGCTGGCCATGCTGCTGCTCGCGATTTCATCGATGCTGTGTGCCGGCTGTACGACGCATCTGCCACAGCCTGGTGCACGTGCAGCGCCGGTGACCCGTGCGCTGTCTGGCGACACCGTCACGCCACTGTCACGTGCCGTGCGGGCAGCCTCGTCGGCCCATGGCGGCCTGGACGGATTCCGCTTGCTCGCCGACGGCACCGACGCGCTGCGAATGCGCATTGCACTCGCGCACGCGGCCACGCGCACATTGGATTTGCAGTACTACATCGCTGAAAAAGACAACACTGGCAAGCTGCTGCTGGCCACGGCGCTTTACGCGGCCGATCATGGCGTGCGCGTGCGCATGCTGGTCGATGACTTGAATTTTAAGGACATCGACAAGACGATGGCCGCGCTGAACCTGCATTCGAGCATCGAGATCCGTGTGTTCAATCCGTTCTCGTGCGCCGATGCCGGCTTGCTGGACAAAATGGCGAACCTGCTGACGAACCTAGACAAGCTGACACACCGGATGCATAACAAGGCGATGATCGCCGACAACCAGATCGCGATCATCGGCGGACGCAATCTTGGCGATGCCTACTTCAACGCCAGCGCAGATCTGGACTTCCGAGATCTGGACGTGTTCGCCGCCGGCCCGATCGTCGCTGGGATCTCGGCAAGCTTTGACGAGTACTGGAACAGCGACCTGGCCTATCCACTCAGGGCGCTGAACCGGCAGCACTTCGCTGCGCGCGATATCGAGAAGGTGCGCGTGGAGTTGCGTCAGCACTGGCGGCAGGCTGCCGATGCGTTCGGCGCAAGGCCGCTGAATGCGACGCCGCTCGCGCAGCAGATCCGTCTCGGCCAGTTGGGCCTGACGTGGGCGCCTGCACAACTCGCTGTTGATTCCCCGCGCAAGGCGAAGCTGCCGGTCGGGCACTATGAGAGTGCGCCGATCAAGCGCCTGATGGAACGGGTTCTTGCCGCGCGCAGCGAAGTGCTGGCGATTTCGCCGTACTTCGTGCCCCACGATAGCGTCGTCGCCTTGACGCGTCAATTGGTCGGCCGTGGCGTGCGGGTGGCGGTACTGACTAATTCGCTAGCAGCGACCGACGCCCCCGCCGTGCAGGCAGGCTATGCACCGTACCGCGAACCGCTGTTGCGCGCCGGCGCACAGCTCTACGAATTCAAGTCGACCGCGCGCAACGGCCGTGCAACGCCCGGCATCAGCGGCTCCCGCTCCCGCTCGAGCCTGCACACGAAAGCCTATGTGATCGATCGCGAGACACTGGTCATCGGCTCGATGAACCTCGACCCTCGCTCAATCCATTTGAATACGGAGTTAGCGTTGTTCATCCATAGCAAGGCGCTCGCCGAGCAGCAGGCGCGGCTGTTCGAACGCGCGATCGCCCCCGCATTCAGCTACCAGCTGCGCCTGGCCACGCCCGAGGAACAGGCCCAGTTGCGCACCATCGGCGCGCCGGCTTCACCGCTCATCTGGACCGACGTCGAGGATGGGCATGTCGTCACGTACAACTTCGACCCGAACGCCGGCCTCGCACGCAATGTGCTCACCGGTTTGTTTTTCGTCCTGCCGCTGCGTGAACAACTGTGAACGGCCACCACGGCAGCCCTGTTCGATCACCATGGACCCCGTGTCCGCATTGCTGGAGCATAAAATGACAGAGAACGTCAGGATGGAACGCGACACGTTTGGCGCCATCGCCGTGCCTGCCGACCGGCTGTGGGGGGCGCAAACTCAACGATCGCTGCAACATTTCAAGATCTCCACGGAGAAGCAGCCAGCGGAGCTAATTCACGCGCTGGCGATCGTCAAACGCGCCGCAGCTGAAGTCAACGAAGCGCTTGGCGTGCTGCCCGCCGACAAGGCAAGCGCAATCATTGCCGTGGCAGATGAGATCCTCGCCGGCGAGCACGCGGCGCAATTCCCGCTAGCGGTTTGGCAAACGGGTTCGGGTACGCAAACTAACATGAACCTGAACGAGGTGATCGCCAACCGCGCGAGCGAGCATCTGGGCGGTGAACGCGGCGAGGCGCGCCTGGTGCATCCGAACGACGACGTGAATCGCGGCCAGTCGTCCAACGACGTGTTCCCGACCGCGATGCATATCGCCGCCGCGCAAGGCATCGTGACACGGCTCAAGCCGGCGCTGATTAAGCTGCGCGACACGCTCGCGCACAAGTGCGCCGCTTTTGCCGACATCGTGAAGATTGGCCGCACGCACCTGCAGGATGCCACGCCGCTGACGCTGGGCCAGGAGTTTTCAGGCTACATCGCCCAACTCGATCAGGGGATGCGCCATCTGGACGCGACGCTGCCCCATCTGTACGAACTCGCGCTTGGCGGCACCGCAGTCGGCACCGGATTGAACGCCCATCCGCAATTCGCGCAAAAGGTCGCTGCAGCCATCGGCCGGCTCACCGGACTGCCGTTCGTCACCGCACCAAACAAGTTCGAGGTGATGGCCGCAGCCGACGCGCTGGTGGCCGCACACGGCGCGCTGAAAACGCTCGCCGCCAGCCTGATGAAGATCGCCAACGACATCCGCTGGCTCGCGTCGGGACCCCGCTGCGGGTTGGGTGAGATCACAATCCCCGAAAACGAGCCGGGCAGCTCGATCATGCCGGGCAAGGTCAATCCAACCCAGGCAGAAGCGCTGACGATGCTGTGCTGCCAGGTCTTTGGCAATGACGTCGCCGTCAATTTCGGCGGCGCGAGCGGCAATTTTGAACTCAACGTTTTCCGGCCAATGATTGCGCACAATGTGCTGCAATCGATTCGGCTGCTGACCGACGGCATGCTGAGCTTCAACGATCACTGCGCGAGCGGCATCGAGCCAAACCGGGCACGGATCGACGCGCTGCTCAACGAGTCGCTGATGCTGGTCACCGCGCTGAACCCGCACATCGGCTATGACAAGGCGGCACACATCGCCAAGAAGGCACACCACGAAGGCACCACGCTGAAGGCCGCCGCGCTGGCGCTCGGCTATCTGACTTCTGAGCAGTTCGATGAGTGGGTTCGACCGCGGGACATGGTCGGCACACGCGACTAGCCGAACCGACACGCTGTCCAGCCGCGCGCAGCCGCTGCAACACACGGCCACGCAGGCCACGGCAAGCAGCGCAAAGCGTTCTTTCGACACAACGACCGCATGACGGCGATGGCTGGACAAGCACACGATTTGAGTTCAACCGGCGCGTTTTCCCCGGTCACGTAAAATAGTGCATTTGCCGTTTCCAGCCACTTTCCCCGACCGGGCCTGCAACCCGGTTCCAGACCATGGATGCACCGTACCTGTCTATTCTCAAGGATCTGCTCGAACGCGGCACGCTCAAGAGCGACCGCACCGGCACGGGCACGCGCTCACTGTTCGGCGTGTCGTACCGGCATGACTTATCCACCGGTTTCCCGCTGCTGACCACCAAGAAACTGCACGTGCGCTCGATCCTGCACGAGTTGCTATGGTTCCTGCGCGGGGATACGAACATCCGCTACCTGCATGAGAACGGTGTGACGATCTGGGACGAATGGGCCACGCCCGACGGCGAACTCGGCCCCGTGTACGGCGCGCAGTGGCGGTCGTGGCGCAATCCCGACGGCACCCGGACCGACCAGGTACAGGCGCTGCTCGACTCGCTGCGCACGAAGCCGGACAGCCGCCGGCACATCCTTAACGCATGGAACGTGTCGTTTCTGCCCGACGAGTCGAAGTCCCCCGAGCAAAATGCGCTGGAGGGCCGCATGTCGCTGCCGCCGTGTCACATCCTGTACCAGTTCTACATCGCCGAGGGCAAGCTGAGCTGCATGCTGACCCAGCGTTCCGGCGATTGGTTCCTCGGCATCCCATATAACTGCGCGTCGGTGGCGTTTCTCACCCATATGATCGCGCAGCAACTGGGCTTGCAGCCCGGCGAAATCGTCCATTCAATCGGTGACGCTCACCTGTACCTGAACCACGTCGAACAGGCCCGGCTGCAGCTCACCCGCACGCCACGGCCGCTACCCCGGCTGATCATCAAGCGAGAGCCGGACACCCTGTTCGATTACCGTTTCGAAGACTTCGAGATCGCCGGCTACGACCCGCATCCCCATATTGCCGCACCGATCGCGGTGTAGCCTGACGGCACCGGGGGGTGAGCGATCCCAGCCCGGGCCGGCCAGCGGCGTCAACCGCGACGGCCGTGTTCATGTCCGCCGCCGCTCGTCGAATGCTGAGCCGCAGTCAGCTACAATCGGGCACGCGGGGCGAGCCCCGCGCCCCTGCCTGTCCAACTCACGGTGGATCAATGACGACGCTTTACCTGATCGTCGCGCGCGCACGCAACGGCGTGATCGGACGCGACAACGCGCTGCCATGGCGGCTGCCCGAGGATCTTGCGCACTTTAAGCGCACCACGATGGGTGCGCCGCTGATCATGGGGCGCAAGACCCACGAGTCGATTGGGCGCGCGCTGCCGGGCCGCCGCAACATCGTCGTGACGCACGATGCGACGCGACGTTTCGAGGGCTGTGACACCGTCACGAGCCTGGACGCGGCGCTCGCGCTGTGCGAAACGCTGCATGCACCGCTTGCCTACCTGATCGGCGGCGCCCAGTTGTATCGCGAGGGCATCGGACGCGCCGGGCGATTGATCGTCACCGAGATCGATCACGCGTTCGAAGGCGACGCGACGTTTGCCGCGCCGTCACCGGAGCACTGGCGGGAGGTGTCGCGCGAAACCCATCGCGCGGCCCCACCGAACGACTTCGACTACGCGTTCGTCGAATACGAAAGGATCCGCTGATACGCCGCGGGACTCACTGGCCAGCAATCGTCATTTGCTCGATCAGCACCGAGCCGGTTTCTTTCGTTCCGCGCACGATCTTGTCGGCGCCGATCGCGACGATTTGCGCAAACATCTGCTGCAGCGTACTGGCGACCGTGATCTCCTCGACCGGATACTGGATCTGGCCATTCTCGACCCAGAATCCGGACGCGCCACGCGAATAGTCGCCCGTAACATAGTTCACCCCCTGCCCCATCAACTCGGTCAACAGCAGCCCCGTGCCGAGCTTGCGCAACATCGCGCGGAAATTGTCGTCTTCGCGCGTGAACGTGCTGGTCAATGACAGATTGTGCGAGCCGCCGGCATTGCCGGTAGTTTTCATGCCCAGCTTGCGAGCCGAATACGTCGACAGGAAATACCCTTGTACGACGCCGTCGCGCACGACATCGCGCCGCGTGGTGCGTACACCCTCCTCGTCAAACGGGGCACTGCCCAGCGCGCGGGGCACATGCGGATCCTCGCGCACCTGCACGTGCGGCGCGAATACAGGCTTGCCCAGCGAGTCGGTCAGAAAGCTCGTCTTGCGATATAACGCCCCGCCGCTGGTCGCCTGCACGAACGCACCCAGCAGCCCGACGGCGAGCGGCGCCTCGAACAACACCGGGCATTTTCGAGTCCCGAGCCGGCGCGCGCCGATACGCGCCAACGCACGCTCGGCAGCATAGCGGCCCACCGCTTCGGGCGAGGCCAATTGCGCTGCGCAGCGGCGTGACGTGTACCAGTCGTCACGCTGCATCTGCTGGCCGCTGCCGGCAATCGGCGCGCATGCGATAGCGTGCCGCGAATACGGATAGCCGCCGACAAAACCGCGGGAGGTAGCCAGCACGAACTGCGAATGCTGCGCCGACACGCTCGCGCCTTCGCTGTTGCGGATCCGCGGGTCGGTGTCGAAGGCCGCCTGTTCGGCGCGGCGCGCGATCTCGACCGCGTCGTCGGCATGTAGCTCCCACGGGTGGAACAAATCCAAATCCAGCGGGTGCATCTCGAGCAACTCCGCTTCGGCAAGCCCGGCGCAGTTGTCCTCTGCGGTAAACCGCGCGATGTTGTACGCGGCCGATACCGTATCACGCAGTGCTGCCGGCGAGAAATCGGAGGTGCTCGCGTTGCCGCGCTTGTTGCCGATGAATACGGTCACCCCCATCGTCTTGTCGCGGTTGTGCTCGATCGTCTCGACCTCGCCTCGCCGTACTGACACCGACAAGCCGTCGCCTTCTGAGATCTCGGTCGCGGCATCGGTTGCGCCGAGCGCTTTTGCGTGCCGTAGTATGTCCGCCGCGATGTCCTTCAGTTGCGCCTGGGTGTGCGGAAACACGCGCTGGTGTGCTGCCATGTCAGTTCGATCCTCGGTTTTCATGATGCGATCATAACAAGCCGTTTGCCCAACCGCGAGGACGGCACGCGGTACGCGCTAAAATACGCGCATGACGCGCAAGACACGAACCACGACAGCAACGCAGCCGCAACCGCTCGCCGACCACCAGGGCGGCCGCGATGACACGCGGCCGAGCAAATCGCAACTCAAACGGGAAATGACGGCGCTACAGGCGCTTGGCGCCGAGATTGTTGACCTGCCCAAGGATGCGCTTAAGCGCATGCCGTTACCCGAGGACCTAGCCGATGCGATACGCGAAGCGCGCCGCATCACCGACCATGAGGGCAAGCGGCGGCAATTGCAGTATGTGGGACGACTGATGCGCGGCCTGACAGCCACCGACGTGGCGGCGCTGCGCAACGCGCTGGACACATATAACGGCACGAACAAAGCCGAGACGGCGCGATTGCACTGGATCGAGCGCACCCGCGCGCAGTTGCTCGCGAGCGACGAGGCGTTGACCGAGTTTTTACGCACCCATCCGGGCGCCGACGTCCAGCAAGGCCGCACGCTGATCCGCAATGCGCGGCGCGAGGCGGCCCAAGGCAAGCCGCCGCGCTATTTTAGAGAACTGTTCCAGTGGATCAAAGAAGTGGCCGGTGATGCGGATCCGCGCGCCGAACACGCCGGGATCCCCGCTTCTTCCGACGACGAGCAAGATGATGACGACACCGCATGACCGTGCCAACAAACTGGTCGTCGGCCTGGTTTCGATCAGCGACCGTGCCAGTGCCGGCGTCTATGAGGACCAGGGCATCCCCGCGCTACAGGCATGGCTGAGCGACACGCTCACGAGTGCGTGGCAGGCACACACGCGGCTGATCGCCGACGATGCAGCCACCATCTCACGCACGCTGACCGAGCTTGTGGACGAGGCCCGCTGCGACCTCGTGCTCACCACGGGCGGCACCGGCCCCGCCCGGCGCGACGTCACGCCGGAGGCCACGCTGGCGGTGGGCACTCGGACGATGCCCGGTTTTGGCGAGCAAATGCGCCAGATCAGCCTGCATTTCGTGCCGACGGCGATTCTGTCGCGCCAAGTGGCGGTCATTCGCGAAACGGCCGATCATGCGGCGCTGATTGTGAACCTGCCCGGCCAGCCGAAGTCGATCCGTGAAACACTCGAGGGCGTGCGCGACGCGCAGGGGAACGTGATCGTCAATGGCATCTTCGCCGCCGTGCCGTACTGCATCGACCTGATTGGCGGCCCGTATATCGAAACCGACCCGGCGCATGTGATCGCATTCCGGCCCAAGAGCGCGATCCGGCAAAAGCCGCCGGCCGCAACCTGAGCGCAGGCGGCGCGGACCCGGCCGCTTGTGCGGCGCAGCCGGCTCGTCAGCCCACTTGCGGCATCACGGCGGCGTCGGGCGCGCGCAGGAAATGCTCGCGGTAGTACTTCAATTCGTCAATCGACTCATGGATGTCGGCCAGCGCGGTATGCAAGGCACGCTTCTGGAATCCCTTGTAGACCGCCGGCTGCCAGCGGCGGCACAACTCCTTCAGCGTGCTCACGTCGAGATTGCGATAGTGAAAGAACGCCTCGAGTTCCGGCATCCAGCGCGCCATGAAACGACGGTCCTGGCAAATCGAGTTGCCACACATCGGCGACTTGCCAGCCGGCACATATTGCGACAGGAACGCGAGCAATTGCGCGGCCGCATCAGCTTCGGTGACCGACGATGCACGAACCCGTTCGATCAGGCCCGAGCGGCCATGCGTGTTCTTGTTCCATTGGTCCATCGCATCCAGCGTCGAATCCGACTGATGGATCGCCAGTACCGGACCTTCGACGGCCACCGTCAGGTTCGAATCGGTGACCACCACCGCGACCTCGATGATCCGGTCGGTGTTCGGCAGCAAGCCGGTCATCTCCATATCCAGCCAGATCAAGTTGAATTCACTCTTGGCCAACACGGGCTGGCCGCCAGGTTGCTGCAGGTCGGGACTCATTCAAACGCCTTAAAATGGATTCCTCGCTATTTTGCCCGAAGCGCCGCAGCGGCGACACCCGCGGCGAACGTGCGAGAATAGATGCATTACAGCGTTCCCACGGATAACGGATGTTTACGTTCCTCTTTGTCGTCGCGCTCGTCGCCATGATCGCCACCCGGCTGTGGCTCGCAAGCCGACAGATCCGGCACGTCGCCAACCATCGCCATGCGGTCCCGGACGGATTCCGCGACACGATCTCGCTGCAGGCCCACCAGCGCGCGGCCGACTATACGATATCGCTGACACGGCTCGCCATGCTGGAGCTCGGCGTGGGCGGCGCGTTGCTGGTCGCGTTGACGTTGTTGGGCGGCCTGCAATGGTTGGATACCCTGCTCAGTGGATGGCTGGGTCGCGGCTATGCAGGTCAGATTGCGCTGGTGACCACGGTCGCTGTCATCATCGGACTGGTCGATTTGCCGTTCGACTATGCGCGGCACTTTGTCATCGAGGCACGGTTCGGCTTCAACAGGATGTCGCGCAAGCTTTTTTTTGCCGACCTGGTGAAGGGAACGTTGCTCGGCGCGCTAATCGGCCTGCCGCTGTTGTTCGTCGTGCTGTGGCTGATGCAGCAGGCCGGCGCGATGTGGTGGATCTGGGCTTGGCTCGTCTGGGTCACGTTCAGCGTCGGCGTGCTGGTCCTATACCCAAGCGTAATCGCGCCGCTGTTCAACAAGTTCGAGCCGCTGACCGACGCATCGTTGCGTGAGCGCATCGAGTCGTTGATGCACCGCTGCGGCTTCGCCGCCAAAGGGCTGTTCGTGATGGACGGCAGCCGGCGCTCCGCGCATGGCAATGCCTACTTTACCGGCTTTGGCACGGCCAAGCGGATCGTGTTCTTCGACACGCTGCTCAGCCGGCTCGATGGCAGCGAGATCGAGGCGGTGTTGGCGCACGAACTCGGTCATTTCAAGCACCGGCACGTGCTGAAACGCATGATCATCACATTTGCATTGTCATTCGTGCTGCTTGCGTTGCTCGGCTGGCTCGCCCAACGTCCGTGGTTCTACACGAGCCTGGGCGTGACGCCGTCGATGACCGGCTCGAACGACGCACTTGCCTTGATCCTGTTCTGTCTCGTGATGCCGGTCTTCCTGTTTTTTGTGACGCCGCTCACCAGCCTATCGTCGCGCAAGCATGAGTTCGAGGCCGACGCCTTCGCTGCGACGCAGGCACGCGCGCAGGATTTGATCAGCGCGCTGGTCAAGCTCTATCAGGACAATGCGTCGACGCTGACGCCCGACCCGGTCTACTCTGCATTCTATTACTCCCACCCGCCCGCGGCGCAGCGCATCGAACGGCTGCTGGCGCACGCGCGTACATGAGCAGCCACGCAGCGCGCGGCGCACCGCGTCACACGGGCCCGACAACACAACGCGGCAACGATCACGACCAGATAGGGGGGCCCGGCAAGGGCCGGGTCATCGCCGCACATGGCCGGCACTATGTGGTTCAGCCCGACAGTGGTGGCTCGCTACTGCAGTGCTTTCCACGCGGCAAAAAGAGTGAAGTCGCCGTGGGCGACCGCGTCAGCTTCGAGACGACCTCCGCGGACCAGGGGGTCATCGTCGCGACCGATGCACGACGCAACCTGCTGTTTCGCTCGGACCAGTTCAAGTCGAAGCTCTTTGCCGCCAATCTCGATCAATTGCTGATCGTACTGGCCACCGAGCCGCATTTCAGCGAGGACCTACTTGGCCGCGCGCTGGTGGCGGCCGAAGCCCATCAGCTCGAGCCGGTGGTACTGTTGAACAAAGCCGACTTACTCGCCGCACTGCCGCTTGCCCGCAAACGTGTCGCATCCTACGCGGCACTCGGCTACCGGATCGTCGAGGTGTCCGCGACCAGTGCCGCCGATGCCACGCACGCCACGCTCGCACCGTTGCTCGCCCATCGCGCTACGCTGCTGCTCGGCCAGTCCGGTATGGGCAAGTCAACGCTGGTGAATCTGCTGGTGCCGTACGCGAACGCCGCGACGCGCGACATTTCATCGGCGCTGAACAGCGGCCGTCATACCACCACGTTCACTCGCTGGTATACGTTACCGAGCGGTGGGGCGTTGATCGACTCGCCAGGTTTTCAGGAGTTCGGACTGTATCATTTGACCGAGGGCCAACTCGAACGCGCCTTTCCCGAATTCCGCCCGCTACTCGGCGGTTGCCGCTTCTACAATTGCCATCATTTGCACGAGCCGGGCTGTGCGATACTGGACGCGGTGGCGCAAGGCCGCATCGCACCGGCACGCCATGCGTTGTATGCGCAACTGCTGCACGAAGCAAGCCAGGTGGTCCGATAGCACGCCGTGAGTGGTTCGATAGCACACCGTAGGTGGTTCGATAGCACGCCGTGGGTGTGGTTCGATACCGTGGTCGAGCCGGTAGATGCCAGCGCGCCCGCGCCATGCCACGTTGACTGCCGCAGGAGATTTGAATGGTCATCCTGACGAAAGCGCCTAATGTGGTGATCGCACAGCACTGGATCAATGTGCTGTCGACCGCAGGCATCCGCTGTGAAATGCACAATCGATATCTGCACGGGGCGCTCGGCGAGATTCCGGCCGATCAATGCGCGCCGGAGCTATGGCTCGTCGATGAGCGCGATGCGCCGCTTGCGCGACACATTCTGCTCGCGGTGACGAACAATGCCGGTGTTCGACAGCCGCAATGGCGCTGCCCACGCTGTGGCGAAACGCTTGAAGCACAATTCACGCTGTGCTGGCAGTGCGGCACCCCTCGCGATCTACGCGACGGTTGATGCAGCGCGGGTGCGTCACGATGCGGCTAGTGCTACTAGCCTAGCCGACCCACACCGCCACGGTCAGCATCAGCAACAATAGCATCCACAGGATGACGGCGCGCCAGACGAGGCCCACCGCCGATTGCAATGTCCGCGGCGTGCAATCCTCGCCCACCGGCACCGGGCTGCCATCGGTGGAGGACAACGCGTCGACGCTGGACGGCTCAGCTAGCGGGCCAGCCAGCCGTGCCCCTAGTGCGCCGCTGCCGGCGGACAGCAACACGCCCTCGTTTGGATCCGGCCACTGCTGCGCGGTATTGCGCCAAGCGTAAATCGCGTCCTCGAAGTTGCCCACGATCGCGAAACCCATGGCGGTCAGCCGCGCCGGCATCCAGTCGATGAAAAAGAACGCCTGCCGCGCAAACGCGGCGAATGCTGGCGTGCGGTCCGATACCGTATCGTTCCAGGTCCGCGCCAAATGCTCAGCCACCCGATAGAGGACGGCACCGGCCGGTCCGAGCGGCACGACGAACCAGAAGAACACGCCAAACACATGCCGGTGCGACGCGATCACCGCGCGAATCAGCGTATGGCGCACGATCTCGCTAACCGGCATGTCCACCGTGTCCAGGCCCGTCCACTGCGCGAGGATTTCACGCGCGCGCGGCACGTCATCGTTGTTCAGTGCGAGATGAATGTCGGTGAAATAATGGCTGAATTGTCGGAAGCCGAGCGTCAAATAGACGATCACCACATTCCAGAGAAACGCCAGTACAAAACTGATCCGATACAACAGGTAGTAGATCAGCGCGACCGCCAAGGTCCATGGAACAGCGACGGAAAGCCACGCAAGCAATCCGTGCTTGCGCTTGCCGGCATCGAACGCTTGCCCCGCACTGGCCGCGTGATAGTGAAGCAGCATCGACACGGGATTGTGCGGCGACAGCGCCCGCAACTGTTCAATGATCAGAGCCAGCAATACGGAAAAAAAGGTCATGCGCAGCGCCGTAATACGGTTTGGTACAAGCGTACCGATAAAGATGGCGTAAAGATAGCACAGTGCCTTGGCTCGGCGCTCATTGATCTGGAACTTGTTACGTAGACACGATAGACAGCAGATGGACAACGCTGGCCACGATACGATACAGCCGTGCGGCGCGCGACGGGACGCGCGCTGCTAAGCGGCTAGGAACCGATACAGGTTGCGCAGCATACCTGCGGTGGCGCCCCAGATGAAATAGTCACCGCGGCCGTCCAATCGTGGGTACGGCATCGCAAAAAAACGGTACTCGGCATTTTCCGAACGAAAAACGCGTACTTGATGATGGGACGGATCCATTAGAAAGGCGAGCGGCACCTCGAAAATCTCTGCCACTTCATAGCCGTCGGCCACTGTCGAAAAGGGCGGATGGACCAAGCCGACGACCGGCGTGACGCGAAATCCCGTGCCGGTCAGGTATTCGGGCAATGTCCCCAACACCTCGACGCGATCCCCCGGCAGGCCAACTTCTTCCCGTGCCTCACGCAAGGCCGTCGCTGTCGCGTCTGCGTCATCCGGCTCGTGTCGCCCGCCCGGAAAACTGACTTGCCCGGCATGGTCGGTCAGCATGTCTCCGCGCTGCGTCAACAACACCGTGACGTCGTCGCGAACCACCAACGGCACCAGCACCGCGGCCTGCCGCGGGTCGCCGCGTGTCCAGCGCACCTCATGCGGCTCCGCAGTCCAGGTGAGTTCCTGCTGGAACCGCTCACGCAAGCCGCGCGGCGTCAACCGGCCCGGAGCGACCGGCGCCAAGCGCGTATCGCTCGACTCGACAGGCAGTAACTCAGGATTGAAGATCGGCCGGCTCATGGTGCAATAGGACCACCAACGAAAAAAGCACCCCAGCGGGGGTGCTTTTTTCCGGTGCTGCCCTTACTCCTTGGACGCTGCACGTTCCTTGTTGTACGACAGCTTTTCCTTGATCCGAGCGGACTTGCCCGAACGCTCGCGCAGGTAGTACAGCTTCGCACGGCGCACGTCGCCACGGCGCTTCACGACAATGCCTGCGATCAGTGGCGAGTACGTTTGAAACGTCCGCTCGACGCCTTCGCCCGACGAAATCTTGCGGACGATGAACGACGAGTTCAGGCCACGATTGCGCTTCGCAATCACCACGCCTTCATACGCTTGAACACGCTTACGATTGCCTTCGACCACGTTCACGTTGACGACGACCGTGTCACCCGGCGCAAAGGCCGGGATGGTCTTGCCCGCGAGCACGCGCTCGATTTCTTCCTGCTCGAGTTTTGCAATCAGATTCATGATTGACTCCTGTGACCATCTTGCCGGCGTTTTCTTACCCCGATCACGATCGAGGTCCCGGTAGAGGATGGATTGACTTCCGGCAGCCGGCTCCGGCCACCGCCTTGCCCTCGCACACCGGCCATCAATGCTCCGATGCCACGAGGGTTGCGAGCCATGCCTCATCGGCACGGCTCAACATCTTGTTACGCCGGGCGCGCTCGATCAGATCGGGGCGCTTGACCCATGTATTGCGCAGCGCCTCGCGACGCCGCCACTGCTCAATCTGTGCATGATGCCCGCCGAGCAGCACGTCCGGCACCCGCACGCCGTCATACTCCTCCGGGCGCGTGTAATGCGGACAGTCGAGCAGCCCATCGACGAAGCTGTCCTGCACAGCCGACTGCGCATCGTTCAATACGCCGGGCAACTGCCGAATCACCGCGTCCATCAGTGCCATCGCAGGCAACTCACCACCCGACAGCACGAAATCGCCGAGGCTCACTTCGTCGTCCACCTCGCGATCAATCAGCCGCTGGTCGATCGCCTCGTATCGGCCGCACAACACGATCAACCCAGGCAGCGCCGCATACTCGATCACCTTGGCGTGATCCAGCGGCCGGCCTTGCGGCGACATCAGCACGACGCGCGCGCGATGCGGCAGTGACCCGGCCTCACCCGCATATTGCGCCTTCCGGGCGGCGGCGATCGCGTCGGCAAGCGGCCGGGCCAGCATTACCATGCCTGGACCACCACCGTACGGACGATCATCGATCGTCCGGTAGTTGTCCGTCGTGAAGTCGCGAGGATTCCACGTGCGCAACGTATAACGCTGTTGCTTGGCGGCCCGGCTGGTAATCCCCCAGTCGGTCAGGGCGCCAAACATTTCCGGGAATAGCGTGATGACATCGAATTGCATCGCGCGCGCCATCAATAGTCCATTCCCCAGTCGACCACGATGCGGCGGTCCGACGGCTCGACCGTTTTCACGTAAGCGTCGACAAACGGAATCAGCCGCTGCGCCTTCTTGATGCGCCCGTCCCGCCCGACCTCGTCGTACTCCACACGCAGGATTGAGTGCGCGCCGTTATCCATCAGGGCCACGACCTGGCCCAGCGCGTCACCGGACTCATTGACGACCGCCAAGCCGATCAAATCAACCCAGTAGTACTCGTCACGCTCGAGCGCCGGAAAATCCGCGCGGCGCACGTGCACCGTGGCGCCGCGCAGCGCAAGGGCCTGATCGCGGTCCGCGCACCCGGCAAGTTGCGCGACCACGGTAGCGCTATGCGCCTTGCTCGACACGACCTGCGCCGCACGGCACACGCCGCCCTTGACGAGCCACCAGGATCTTGCGCGCAGCAGCGCACCGCCACTCGAACCGACGCCGGCATGCGGCGTGATCTTCAACCAGCCCTTGACGCCGTACGCATCGACGACCGCACCGACCTCGATCGCATCGTCCGGCAACGACGCCACGCTCTCGACGCCGGACTCGGGCGAGCCCGCACGGCCGCCCGCCTTCACTGGACGACGCACAAAATGGCCAAACGACACAGGCCGGGGTGGCGACGATACACGGGTTGCCATCTGCTCATCCCCCAGCGTTTGACCACTCGCGCACAGGACTCCGGCAGATGCCGCGATACCGCACTCGGCAAATGCCGGCCTGCATGCAACGGGTTACGCGGACGGTTGCGCAGCTTGCGCCTGCTTGACCAGGCGAGCCACGGTCGGCGACAGCTGCGCGCCGACGCCTTGCCAGTACGTCAGGCGGTCTTGCACGATGCGCAGCGATTCGCCCTTTGTCGCAACCGGATTGTAGAAACCGACGCGCTCAATGAAACGGCCGTCGCGGCGATTGCGCGAATCGGTTGCAACGATATTGTAGAACGGGCGCTTCTTCGAGCCGCCACGAGCCAAGCGGATGATGACCATGCTGTGTCCTTACCTAAATAGCCTGGGTATTGACCAGCAACACCCGGGTTTTCGATCTGCCGAAACGCGCGATTATAACCTGAAAATAGCGCTCCAACAAATACTTACCGTGTCGGTGACGGCGCTGGTGGCCGACATGCTTGCGTGCCGCCTTGCCGCGACGCTGCCCGTGAACGCGATCCGGGTGCCAATCGACGCACCGTACAACCATTTACGCGCCCGACCGCAATCGAGATGCACTGGTCGCCACGATGAACCGATGCTCCCGCCGCAATATCATCACACCATCTTCTCTTCATTGCCAAGCGCGGTTCGTGGAGCCACAGCACCAAGGTCGGCCACCGCGTCGCGCAGGTAACGCTCGACGGTGCCAGTGCCATCTATCGCGTCACCTACGCGAAGCACTGACGGCGCGACGTACAATATCGACCCTGTCATCGTCTTCCTTGCCCGCCATGTCCGCCTCTTCCCGCCTGCGCTCCGACGGCTGCGTGCCGCCGGCCCCGCCAACCCGGTTCAAGTCTAAGACCCGCGCCGCCCTTGCCGCGTTCGTGCTCGGTTCACTCGGCTCACACCGGTTCTATCTATATGGCCCACGCGACGCGCTAGCGTACTTGCATATTGCCGCGACGGCGCTCGGCGTCGTCGGCGTGCAATGGCTCGTCGCGACGCAGCGAACGTCAGTCGCCGGGTGGTGGCTATCGGTGCCCGGTGCCATCTCGCTGCTGGCTGCGTTCCTCGCCGCAATCGTCTATGGCCTGCGGCCGGACGATAAGTGGGACGCCCATTTCAACCCGCACGGCGACCGCCGGAGCCATTCCGGCTGGGGTGTCGTGTTTGTTGTGATCCTGTCGCTGTTCATCGGCGCGATGTTGCTGATGGGCGCGCTGGCGCTAGCGTTCCAGACCTACTTCGAGGCAACGGTTCAACCGTTGAGCCGTGTGGGCCTCGACGTGATCGGTTGATCGGTTGATCGCGGTGCCACTCATGACGGCACCGCGATCAGTCAAATCAGTCAAACAGGCTCATCTGGGCATCGCTGCAAAGACCGACCGCGGGCTTGGCGACGTGACGGCGGGCAGTCCGCGCCGCGGGCGGCGCGAACGCGGACATGTCCAATATCCCGTGCTGACGCCCGGCAAGCCCCAGCTTGCGCGCCGCCCGTTCAAAACGCTGCTTGAGCAGCTCAGCCCACGCCCCCTGGCCCTTCATCCGCGTGCCGAACGACGCGTCATAGTCGTTGCCGCCGCGCATCTCGCGAATCCGGTTCATCACGCGCTCGGCCCGGCCAGGGAAATGCACATCGAGCCATTGCTTGAACAGCGGTGCAACTTCCCACGGCAGCCTCAAGACGATATAAGACGCGCTGCTCGCCCCCGCCTGCGCGCAAGCGTCAAGCACCCGCTCCAAATCCGGCTCGGTGATGAACGGAATGACCGGCGCGATGCTCACTCCTACCGGAATACCCGCATCGGCCAGCACCCGGATCGTGCGCAGCCGGCGCAACGGCGTCGCGGCCCGCGGCTCGAGCGTGCGCGCGACGTTGGCATCCAACGTGGTGACCGTTATCGCGACCAACGCCTGACCACGGTGCGCCATCGGCGCGAGCAGATCGATATCGCGTTCGATCAGCGATGACTTCGTGATCGCCGCCACCGCATGCCGATGTCTGTCCAAGACATCGAGCACGCGACGGGTGATCCGCAGATCCCGTTCGACCGGCTGATAGGCGTCCGTGCTAACGCCCAGCGCGATCGGCTCGGGCATATAGGATGGCTTGGCCAGTTCGGCGTGCAATAACTCGGGCGCGTTGACTTTCGCGTAGATACGGCTCTCGAAATCCAGGCCGGGCGACAACCCGAGGTAGCTGTGCGTGGGCCGCGCGAAGCAATAGATGCAGCCGTGCTCGCAGCCTCGGTATGGGTTCAGCGATACGCTGAATGGAATATCGGGCGATGCATTGCGCGTCAGAATGCGCTTTGCCCGCTCGTTGAACACGCGTGTCTTCAAGGGTGCGATGCCGTCGCCGTCGCGATCGGCGGCCACGTGCAGCCAGCCGTCGTCAATCGGTTGCCGCTCATCCACCTCGTAGCGGCCCGGCAGGTTCGTGATGGCACCGCGACCTTTACGTGGCAGCAGCGGCACCACTGGACACGCGTCATCAGCAGGCGATTCCATCGGTTCATGCGACTCAGCACTGTATAAAAATACAGTATCATTCACCCGCCGCAACCGTCAACGTCTCCTTGATTTCCTCCATCACGACATAGCTCTTGGACTGCACCGCCCCGGGCAATTGGAGCAGGATGTCACCGAGTAACTTCCGATAGTCGGACATCTCACCGATGCGCGCCTTGATCAAATAGTCGAACTCGCCGGAGACCAGGTGGCACTCCAATACCTGCGTAATGCGCTCGACCTCGCGTCGGAACTGGCCGAACATGTTGCCGTTTTTGTGATCCAGCGTGATCTCGACGAAGACGAGCAGGCCGGCGCCAAGCTTAGCCGGATCCACCCGGGCATAGTAGCCGGTGATCACACCGTCGCGCTCCATGCGCCTGACGCGCTCGATACACGGCGTAATCGACAATCCGACACGCTCGGCAAGATCCTTCATCGCCATGCGTCCATCGGACTGCAATAGATTCAATATCTTGTGGTCGAGCTTGTCGAGCACCCGCACGGGCTGCCTTTGCGTTCTCATGATTTTTTACTAAATATCGTAAAAATACAATAACAATACCTGGATAGCTCGCAATAGGATAGGCGCGTTTACTACCAATCTGCCGACTTGCAGTACTGAGTCGGGATACAAGCGAATCGGAGCATCGCATGCGTGTCATCGTCCTGGGCAGCGGCGTGGTTGGCGTGGCAAGCGCCTATTACCTGGCGCGGGCAGGCCATGAAGTCACCGTGCTCGAGCGCGAGTCGGGCCCCGCCCTGGAGACCAGCTTCGCCAACGCTGGCCAGATCTCGCCGGGCTATGCCGCGCCGTGGGCAGCGCCGGGTGTGCCGCTGAAGGCGCTCAAATGGATGTTCCAGCAGCACGCGCCACTGGCCATTCGACTTGATGGCAGCACATTCCAGCTCAAATGGATGTGGCACATGCTGCAGAACTGTACCGCCAGCCGGTACGCGACCAATAAGAGCCGGATGGTGCGACTGGCCGAGTACAGCCGCGACTGCCTGCAAGCGCTGCGCGCGCAGACCGGCATCGCGTATGAAGGGCGCCAAGGCGGCACGCTGCAGGTGTTTCGCACACAGGCGCAGTTGGACGGTGCCGCGAAGGACATCGCGGTACTCGAGGACGCAGGCGTTCCATATGAACTGTTGTCGAGCGCCGAACTGAGCCAGGCCGAACCAGCGCTGCAGCGCATCGCGCACACGTTGACCGGCGGATTGCGGCTGCCTAACGACGAAACCGGCGATTGCCAGCTTTTCACGACGCGACTAGCGCAATTGGCCATGTCGCTGGGCGTGCAATTCCGGTTCGACACGCCAATCGACTCGCTCGCGATCGCCGGCGGCCGGATCACTGGCGTGCAATGCGGTTCCGAGCTGCTGCGCGCCGACGCCTACGTGGTCGCACTGGGCGCGTATTCGACCCGCCTGCTGGCCGGCATCGTCAAGATCCCGGTTTATCCGCTCAAAGGCTATTCAATCACTGCACCGATCGTCGACGCTGCCCGTGCGCCGGTATCAACTGTGCTGGACGAGACGTACAAGGTTGCCATCACCCGGTTCGATGACCGGATCCGCGTTGGCGGCATGGCCGAAGTCGTCGGTTTCGATACGTCGCTGCGCGAAGCGCGCCGCCGCACGCTCGAGAGGTGCGTCAACGACCTGTTCCCGGGGGGCGGCGACACGGTGCAGGCCAGCTTTTGGACCGGCTTGCGGCCGATGACCCCCGACGGCACACCGATCGTCGGCCGCACGCCGGTGCCCAACTTGTTCCTCAATACCGGCCACGGCACGCTCGGCTGGACCATGTCGTGCGGATCGGGGCAATTGCTCGCCGATCTGATGTCCGGCAAGCGACCCGCGATCCAGGCCGACGACCTGTCCGTGCATCGCTATCTCGCCGACGGGGCCGGCTCGCGCCGCCCCGCCTACGCCGGCGCGTGAGCGTGCAGAGCCGGCGCCATCGATCGATCACAAGCCACCTGTCATTGACGGGTGGCACATAACGCATCGCTGCCCCGCTTAGTCGAAGTGCCGTCTCGTCGTATGGCAGTGCAAAGACAACTAAGAGGCGCACGATACGCCCTTTCTGCCAAGATCCGTCGCGCGCATCACGCGACGTGTCAACCGCTTATAACGCGTTGACCAGTTCCGGCACCAGCGTGAACAGATCGCCTACCAGGCCGTAGTCGGCGATGCTGAAAATCGGCGCCTCCGGATCCTTGTTGATCGCCACGATGACCTTGCTGTCCTTCATGCCGGCCACGTGTTGGATTGCCCCGGAAATCCCTACCGCAATGTACAGCTGCGGCGCAACGATCTTGCCGGTCTGCCCCACCTGGTAGTCGTTCGGTACGTATCCCGCATCGACTGCCGCGCGCGAGGCGCCCAGCGCAGCGCCGAGCTTGTCGGCCAGCGGCCCGAGCACCTGCGTATAGTGTTCGCCGCTGCCCAGCCCCCGTCCGCCCGACACGATGATCTGCGCGCTGGTTAATTCCGGGCGCTCCAGCTTAGTCAACTCACGGCCCACAAAGCTTACACCGGGCGCCGCCGGCGCCGCGTCGATCGCCTGCACCGGCGCGCTGCCGCCGTCGGCAGCGACCGGATCGAACGCCGTGCCCCGTACCGTGATGACCTTGATCGGATCCACCGACTGCACCGTTGCGATCGCGTTGCCCGCATAGATCGGCCGCTCGAACGTGTCCGCGCTCACCACGGCCGTGATGTCGCTCAGTTGGGCAACGTCCAGCTTGGCGGCAAGACGAGGCGCCACGTTCTTGCCGTATGCGGTCGCCGGCAACACGATGTGCGTATATTCGCGCGCGATCGCCAGCGCCGTCGCCTCGACGTTCTCCGCCAATCCTTCGCCGAGCTGCGGCGCATCGGCCAACAGCACCTTCGCGACCCCGGCCACCCTGGCCGCCGCGTCGGCTGCGCCGCGTGCATTGTGCCCCGCCACTAGTATGTGGATTTCGCCGCCCAATTGCTGCGCGGCCGCTACCGTGTTTAGCGTCGCTGCCTTGAGCGCCGCGTTGTCGTGTTCTGCAATGACCAGTATCGCCATGTCTGCCTCTTTGCGCGTTGTCCGTTACAGTACTTTTGCTTCGCCCTTGAGCTTGTCGACCAGCGTGGCGACATCCGGCACCTTCACGCCCGCGCTGCGTTTGGGCGGCTCGGCCACCTTCAGCGTCTTGAGCCGCGGCGCCACGTCCACGCTCAGGGCCTGCGGCGTCACGGTCTCCAGCGGCTTTTTCTTCGCCTTCATGATGTTGGGCAACGTCACATAGCGCGGCTCGTTCAGCCGCAGGTCGGTGGTCACCACCGCCGGCAGCGTCAATGACAGCGTCTCGGCGCCGCCGTCCACTTCACGCGCCACCGTGGCGCGGCCGCCTTCGACCGTCACCTTCGAGGCAAACGTGGCTTGCGGCCAGCCGGCCAGCGCGGCCAGCATTTGCCCGGTTTGATTCGAGTCGTCGTCGATCGCCTGCTTACCAAGGATCACGAGTTGCGGCTGCTCCCGCGCGACCAGCGCGTTGAGCAGCTTGGCAACCGCCAGCGGCTGCAACTCCTCTTGGGCTTCAATCAGGATCGCCCGGTCCGCGCCGATCGCCAGCGCGGTGCGCAGCGTCTCCTGGCACGCCACCGCCCCCGCCGATACGGCAATCACTTCCGTGGCCACGCCCGCTTCCTTCAACCGCACCGCCTCTTCCACCGCGATCTCGTCAAACGGGTTCATCGACATCTTCACATTCGCCACATCCACGCCCGTGCCGTCCGATTTCACGCGGACCTTCACGTTGTAGTCGACCACTCTCTTGACCGGCACAAGAACTTTCATTCCACGCTCCAAAGTTACGAATACGGCAATCCATTAACGGCCATTATAACGACGGACGGTCGTGCGAATCCCGACACATCAGGCTTTCCGAGGATTGGGGCCATGCGGCAATGCGCCTCACACGCGCCCATCACCGCACTTTTAAAGAACGGTCGTTCTATTTTAATAACAAAAAAGACCGGCGAGAAGCCGCCAGCCTGACACAAAGCTCTAATCCAAACGCCCGATCATGTCAGCCACAACAGGCCAGTGCGGATTCACCGCGGCACCAGCGGCAACCGCAGCCCCAAGGCAGCCACAGTCCCGACCCAGCCGCAGCCCTGACCCAACCACAGCCCCGACCCAGCCGCAGCCGTAGTCGCCGTTGCTACACGCGTAGGCCAACGACGGGCGTTCCCCAATGGGATCACCACCCGGCCGCTACGGCACCGCCGTATTGGCTATCAATGTACTGTTTGACTTCCGGCGAATGGTACGCAGCAACCAGCTTCGCGACCCATGGCTTGTCGCGATCAGCCTGGCGCACCGCGAGGATGTTCGCGTATGGACCATTCGCGTCTTCGAGCGCGATCGCATCCCGCCTGGGCTGCAGGCCTGCCTCCAACGCGAAATTCGTATTGATCGCGGCCGCATCGACATCGGCCAGCGAGCGCGGGATCTGCGCCGCATCCAATTCGATAAGCTTAACCTTTTTCGGGTTCTCGACGATGTCCAGCGGCGTGGCCTTCAGCCCCGCGTCCGCGCGCAGCTTCAACGTGCCGAGCTTTTGCAACAACAGCAGCGCCCGCCCACCATTGGTCGGGTCATTCGGCATCGCAATCCGCGCGCCACTGGGCAAATCCTTCAGCGACTTGACCTTTTTCGAGTAGATGCCCATCGGGAACATCACCGTATCGGCGACCTTGACGATCTTGTAGCCGCGATCCTTGACCTGCGCGTCGAGATAGGGCTGATGCTGGTAGCTGTTCGCGTCGAGGTCGCCGGCGGCGAGGGCGGCATTGGGCTGCACGTAGTCGGAAAATTCAACGATCTGAAGATTCAGCCCGCTCCTGGCTGCGACCTTCTTCACGACCTCGAGGATTTGCGCGTGCGGGCCGCCGGTCACGCCCACCTTGATCCGGTCTTGTGCGCGCGCGGCACCCATGAAGAGCGCTGCGCTCCCCAGTGCCGCAACCAACTTGATCATGAAACGGCGTTGCATCGATTTCCCTTTTCTCTAAGTCAGTATGGGACTTCTCACCCCGTGGCGGCGCGTGCTGGCCGCGCCGCCACGCTTGTGCGCCGTACCGCTATTTGTGGCTAAGCCGGCGCACCAGATAATCGCCAAAGGACTGCACCAACTGCACGAAGACGATCAGCACGAGCACCACGGCGAACATGACTTCGGGCAGGAAACGCTGATAGCCATAGCGGATGCCCAGGTCGCCCAGGCCTCCACCGCCGATCGCCCCCGCCATCGCCGAGTAGCCAACCAGCGATACGAACGTCAACGTCAAGCCCGCGACGATACCGGGCCAGGCCTCGGGCAATAGGACCTTGAACACAACCTGCGAGGTAGTCGCCCCCATCGCCTGTGCGGCTTCTATCAGGCCACGATCCACCTCGCGCAGCGCGGTCTCGACCAAGCGCGCAACGAACGGTGCGGCGGCGATCGTCAGCGGCACAACGGCGGCGGCGGTGCCGATCGACGAGCCGACCACCAGGCGGGTGAACGGAATAACTGCCACCAGCAGGATAATAAAGGGCGTGGAGCGCACCGCGTTGATCGTCATGCCCAGCACACGATTGAGGAGCACGTTTTGCAGCACGCCGCCACGCTCGCTCAAGTGCAGCAGCACGCCGAGCGGCAGGCCGATCGCGCCGCCGATCACCCCGGAAATGCCGACCATGATTAGCGTTTCCCAGAACGACTGCACGAACATGTCGAACATCTCACTCCACATAGCTCAGCTCCTCAACGATGACACCTTGCTCGCGCAGAAAAGCTATCGCCTTTCCGACATTGCCGGGCTCGCCGCTGGCAAGCACGGCAAGCGAGCCGAACGTCTGACCTTGGATCTCGTCGATCTGGCCATGCAGAATGCTGAAATCGAGCGCATATCGCCGAATCGTCTCAGACAACACCGGCTGCTCGACGCCGCGGCCCGAGAACGCGAGCCTTAACAAATGGTCGCGCCCCGCCTCCAGCCGCTGCTGGACCCTAGCCTTGAGCGCAGGCGGCAGTTCCTGCGCGATCACGTCGCCGATCAACGCGCGCGTGACTTCGTGGTGCGGCTTCAGAAAGACGTCAATCACGTTGCCCTGCTCGACCAAGCGCCCCGCGTCGAGTACCGCGACGCGATCGGCCACTTGCTTGATCACATCCATCTGGTGAGTGATCAGCACGATCGTCAACCCCAACTCCCGATTGATCTGGCGCAGCAGTTCCAATATCGAGCGTGTGGTTTCCGGGTCCAGCGCCGACGTCGCCTCGTCCGACAGCAACACCTTTGGCCGGCTCGCCAACGCCCGCGCAATACCAACACGTTGCTTCTGCCCACCGCTGATCTGCGCCGGGTACCGGTCCCGCTGCGCGGACAATCCGACCAACTCCAGCAACGGCAACACGACCTTGTCGATCTCCATGCGCCGCTTCCCCGCCAACTCCAGCGGTAACGCGACGTTGTCATAGACTGTGCGCGAGGACAGCAGGTTGAAATGCTGGAAGATCATGCCGATTTCACGCCGTGCCGCGCGCAGGCCATCGGCAGGCAACGCAGTCAAGTCGCGACCGTCGACGATCACGCGGCCCTCGCTGGGTCGCGTCAGCAGGTTGATGGTGCGCACCAGCGTACTCTTGCCCGCGCCGCTGCGTCCGATGATGCCGAACACTTGGCGCGGCGGCACCGTGAGCGTAACGTTGTGCAGCGCCTCTACCCACCCGCGAGGTCCAGGGAAGCGCTGCGAGATATTGTGCAGTTCGATCATGGCAAATGAAAAAACGGCGGACGACCGTCTCGTTGCCACAGTCCGCCGCCGCAGTGATCCGTTTTTTCGACTGACGATTCTATCAAACTGCCACATAGCTGGGCATAATTGTTTCTAGCCCATTTATAACTTCTAGAAATTAAGCGCGTGCACTGACATCCGTCACGCTACGGCCGCGTAGTATGAGGAATGATCTTAGCCGCGCGCAAGTAATCGGGTCACTGCTGGACTGGCTTGAGGCAAGGCTCGGCACGGTCCATGGCTGCGCATGCCGCCGATCCATGGATGATAGGCGCTACAGATTGGCCAGCGCTTTCAGATGTGCGACGACGCTGCGGCCGAGCGCCGACAAGCTGTAGCCGCCCTCCAGGCAACTGACGATACGCCCATGCGCGTAACGCACGGCGACATCGCGCACTTGCCGCGTAATCCATGCGTAGTCATCCTCGACCAACCCCATGTTGCCAAGTTCGTCCTCGCGATGCGCGTCAAAGCCGGCCGATACGAATATCATCTGCGGTCGGAACGCATCAAGCCGTGGCAGCCAGATTAAGTCGATTGCCTCGCGTACCTCCATGCCCCGCGTGCGAGCCGGCAGGGGCAGGTTCACCATGTTCGGCGCCTGATTGTCAAAACCACTGAACGGGTAGAAAGGATGCTGGAAGAAGCTACACATCAACACCCGCTCGTCGCCGGCGAATACAGCTTCGGTTCCGTTGCCGTGATGGACGTCGAAGTCGATGATCGCCACACGCGCCAGCCCGTGCACGTCCAACGCATGACGCGCCGCGATCGCGACATTGTTGAAGAAGCAAAAACCCATTGCCCGAGCCGGTTCGGCATGATGGCCGGGCGGGCGCACACTGCAAAAGGCATTGTCGTAGCGGCCCGCCATGACCGCGTCCGTGGCCGCCACCGATGCACCGGCGGAGCGCAGCGCCGCCCGCCAGCTATGAGGATTCATCTGTGTATCAGCATCGATTTCCGCATAGCCCTGCTCAGGTGCGGTGTCGCGCACGAAATCGATGTGCGCGCGCGTATGGACCCGCGCAAGCGACGCTTCGTCTGCCAATGGGGCCAACTCGTGTTGGATCAGCGGATCGATGCCGTTGGCGATCAGCTGATCCTCAATCGCGGACAAGCGCGCCGGGCATTCCGGATGCCCCTGCCCCATTTCGTGCAGCCGACACTCCGGGTGGGTGAAAAAACCTGTTGCCATCGCAATACGGTCGGTTGGGTCATGAACGCGCCCGCGACGCGCCGCCTTCTTGTGGGTCCCGGCCACCGCATGCGGCGACCCTCTGATTAAGTTACCACACCACCCTCGGTTATACTGCGTTGACCCTGTCCAACCGGCGTGCCGCCCTTTGCGCATCGGCGCATTGCCTGGACAACACCGACGCACTGCCGTATTCGTTCGCCGCTTTACTTGCCACGCCTTGCCATGACCGTCTTGCTCGATCTACTGATGTGCCGCCGTTGTCCCCGTTCTCAATCGAGATCCAGCCGCGTGATGACCCGCGGACCGCAGGCGTTGCTGCTCTGGCTCGCCACCGCGCAGGGTGCAGCGCTCGCCGCGCCGATCAGCGCGGCGCCGAGCGACTCACGGCCGATGATCGTCGCCCAGGCGCAACCGGAGGCGCCGGTGCCACCAGGTCAGGCGTTCGAGGAGGAAATCGTGCCGCAGCGCTATGCGGCCAATCCGAATGTCGATGCGTTCATCAACGAAATGGTCGCCCGATACGACTTCGATTCAAACGCGCTGCACGCGCTGTTCAACCAGGCCGTGTATTCGAAAACCGCAGTCAAGCTAGTGCTTCCCGCGCCGACGCCGACGATCCAGAATTGGCAAGCATACCAAGCACGCTTCATTGAACCGGTGCGTATCAACGCGGGGGTAAAGTTCTGGCAGCAGAACGCGGCGGTGCTGCAACGGGCCAGCGAACAATTCGGCGTGCCGCCGGAAGTGATTGTCGGCATCATCGGCGTCGAAACATTGTATGGCCGGTACATGGGCAACTTCCGCGTGCTCGATGCGCTGACCACCCTGGCATTCGATTATCCGGACACACCCAATCGCACACAACGCATGGCGTTGTTCCGCAAGAACCTAGAAGATTTTTTGGTCTGGACTCGCAGTGCCGGCATCGAGCCGACCACGGTGCTGGGCTCCTATACGGGCGCGATCGGCATCCCGCAGTTCCTGCCGACCAGCATCATCGGATACGCGGTTGATTACGAGGGCAATCACCGTATCGACTTGCGCAACAGCCCGGCCGATGCCATCGGCAGCGTCGCCAACTATCTGAAACAGCACGGCTGGGAAAGCGGCCGGCCGGTTGTATGGCATATTCGCGCGGATGCCGGCAGCATTGGCATTGCGCAGGCCGCCGCAGACGGGCAGGCCGAACCCCGCTGGGCGCTGCAACAACTGTTGCGCGCCGGCATGCTGCTCGATGAACGCGGCATCGATACGGCGAGCGAAGCTGGAACACCCGTGACCGTGGTCGAGTTGCCCACCCCCGGACAACCCACGCAGTATATGCTCGGGTTAAGGAATTTCTACGTGTTGACCCGCTACAACCGCAGCTTCTTTTATGCACTGGCGGTGTATCAACTGGGCGAACGGGTCAAGGCGCAGATGCAAGCCCTTTGCGCGACGACCCCTCGGCCAGCGGCGTTTGCCACACCGTCCGCGCTGCAGTAGCGGCTATACGGAGAACACGCCTGTCGACAGGTACCGGTCGCCGCGGTCGCAAACGCAGAACACGATGGTCGCGTTCTGCGTTTGCCGCGCGATGCGCAGCGCCACCTCGCAGGCCCCACCGGATGAAATGCCGCAGAAAATGCCTTCAACGGCGGCCATCCGGCGCGCCATCGCCTCCGATGCCGACTGGCTTACGTGCTCGATGCGGTCCACGCGCGCGCGGTCGAAGATCTTCGGCAAATACGCGTTTGGCCACTTGCGAATGCCCGGGATACGGGAACCCTCGTCCGGTTGCGCACCGATGATTTCGATGCGCGCGTTCTGCTCCTTCAGGTAGTGCGACACACCCATGATCGTGCCGGTGGTGCCCATGGCCGAGACGAAATGCGTGACACGCCCATCGGTATCACGCCAAATCTCCGGCCCGGTGCCCTCATAATGTGCAACCGGGTTATCCGGGTTGGCGAATTGGTCGAGTATCACGCCCTTGCCGTCGCGCTGCATTTGCTCGGCCAAATCGCGTGCATACTCCATACCGCCTTTGACCGGCGTCAGCACGATCTGCGCGCCATACGCGGCCATGCTCTGCTGGCGCTCGACCGACAGATCCTCCGGCATCAACAGCACCATCTTGTAGCCTCGAATCGCTGCAGCCATCGCCAGCGCGATGCCCGTATTGCCACTAGTCGCCTCGATCAGCGTATCCCCGGGCTGGATGCGACCACGTTGCTCAGCCTTGCTGATCATCGACAGCGCGGCACGGTCCTTCACCGATCCAGCGGGATTGTTTCCCTCAAGCTTGGCCAAAATCACGTTGCCCCGGCTGCGGATATCGTCGTCAGGCAGCCTGGCCAGTTGAACGAGCGGCGTGTTGCCGATTGTGTCTTGAATTGTTTTATAAGCCATCGCTGCACTTGCACGGGAATGTGGCAATTTTTTATTGTAAAGCGGAACCGCGGGCGCGCAGTGCCACTGCGGCGGCGCGGCATCGAAAATCAGGCCCTGTGCCTGCCACTTCGCCACCGACTTCGCCCCCACGCGCTTGACGCGTCGCACAAGGTCGTCCGCACTGCTAAACGGACCCTGCGCGTCCCGGGCCTCGATGATTGCCTGCGCAGTGGACGGACCGATCCCGTGGATCGCCTGCAGCATCGCGTCATCCGCAGCGTTAATCTCCACGCGGGGCGACGCCACAGCCAGGCTCGCGGCCAGCCACAGCACCACCGCCATGCGCGACGCGTTCAGCGTATTGAGAAGCGTACCCATCGAATCCCCCAACGAACTTGTGCCGGCGGACATCGCCGGCACAGGATGCCAGTCTACGCAGGACGAGGGTGCCGCCGCAGTCAGCCGTTCAGCCAGCGCACGTAGCGCGCCACCCCTTCCTGCACGGTCAGGAACGGCGCGTCATAGCCGGCGGCACGCAGCTTGGTGAGGTCGGCCTGTGTGAAGCACTGGTACTTGCCGCGCAGCGCGTCCGGAAATGCGATGTACTCGATCGTGCCATCCTGAACCAGCTCGGGAAGCGGCAACGCCGGCTTGCCATCAAGCTCGCGCAACGTGTTCACAACCGTCATCGCGATATCGTTGAACGGTTGCGCACGGCCCGTGCCAAGATTGAAAATGCCCGACTTGTCCGGATGATCGAAGAAGAACAGGTTCACCTTAACGACATCCTCGACAGACACGAAATCCCGTGTCTGCTCGCCGGCCGCATAGCCGTTGTATTCACCGAACAGCTTAACGTGGCGTTGCGCACGGAACTCGTTGAAGTTGTGGAACGCCACCGACGCCATGCGTCCCTTGTGCGTCTCGCGAGGACCATAGACGTTGAAATAGCGAAAGCCGACAATCTGGCTTGCTGCCTCGGGCAGCATGCGTCGCACGACTTGGTCGAACAGAAACTTCGAATAGCCGTAGACGTTCAACGGGCTTTCAGCACCCCGCTCCTCGACAAACGTCGTTGAGCCGCCGTAGATCGCTGCAGACGATGCATACAGGAACTGTGCACGCTGCGCGACGCAAGCCTCCAGCACCGCGCGGCTGTACGTGAAATTGTTGTCCATCATGTAGCGCCCGTCCGTCTCCATGGTGTCGGAGCACGCGCCTTCGTGGAATACCGCACGCACCTTGCCGAAGTCATGACGGCGCAAGCGCTCGACAAACTCGCGCTTGTCGATGTAGTCATCGATCTCGCAATCGACGAGGTTGCGGAACTTGTCCGCGCGCGTCAGATTGTCAACGGCGATGATCCGGCGTTCGCCGCGCTCGTTCAATCCCTTGACGATATTGCTGCCAATGAAACCGGCCGCGCCGGTAACGATGATGGTCATAAATTGCGTATCCGTGGAATTAGGTCAGGCATGGGCCGTACACTAGGCCAATGCCGGCGGGTCGGGAAACAGTTCGTCGTCGCTCACGGTCGCGGTACCGAGCTTGCCGACCACGATGCCGGCGGCGCGATTCGCATGGCGAACCGCCTCGATAAGCGGCACGCCGGCGCCGAGCATGGCCGCCAGCGTCGCGATGACCGTATCGCCCGCGCCCGACACATCATACACTTCGCGTGCGCGCGCCGATTCGTGCAGTACGCCGGCATCGGTAAACAGCGTCATGCCCTCCTCCGAACGGGTCAGCAGCAATGCACAAAGCTGCAGTGAGGCGCGCAAGGCATCCACGCGCGCATGCAGGTCAGCTTCGGACTTCCAGCGGCCGACGACCTCGGTCAACTCCGCCCGGTTCGGCGTGATCAGCGTAGCACCGCGGTAGCGCTCCCAGTCATCCCCCTTCGGATCGACCAACACGGGCTTACCCGCCGCCCGCGCGGTCTCGATCATGCGCGTCACATGGGTTAGGCCGCCTTTCGCGTAATCGGACAACAACACGACGTCATGGCCGGGCAGCAGCGTCTCGAACTTCACCAGTCCCGCCAGCAATACCTCATGTGCCGGCGTCTTTTCAAAATCGATCCGCAGCAATTGTTGCTGGCGCGACAGGATGCGCAGCTTGATCGTCGTTGGCAACGCGGGATCGCGCTCCAGATGGGCGTTCACGCTGCTCTGGCCGAGCAACTCGACGATACGCTCGCCCGGCTCGTCGTGTCCCACCACACACAGTAGCCCCGCCTGGGCGCCAAGCGCCGATACGTTGCGCGCGACATTCGCGGCACCGCCCAGACGATCCTCCGTGCGCTGCACGTGGACAACGGGCACCGGCGCCTCCGGCGAGATTCGTGTGACATCACCGAACCAATAACGATCCAGCATCACGTCGCCGACGACCAGCACGCGCGACGCGGCGAGCCGTGGCCGCCGCACGGTCGGCACTTGCTGCGACGCGTGCGCCGCGTCGTGGGTAGCCGCTTCGGTCGCGGCATGCAGCGTGGAACGCGAAATCGGCTGATCAGACACGCTGCACCTCGCCGGGCATCGCATTGGCCGGTACCGCACCGCGACCAATCGCGTGGTATTCGATGCCAAGCTCGGCCATTGCATTGGGCTCGTACAGGTTGCGTCCGTCGAATATCAACGGCGCCTGCAGCGCACGCTTAAGCGCGTTGAAGTCCGGGCTCTTAAACGCTTTCCACTCGGTCATGATCACCAGTGCGTGCGCGCCGTCCACCGCCTCGGCTTGCGTGTTGGCGAACGACAGCCGCGCCTGCGCTTGCGGCTCATCTCGCAGATCCAGCGCCAACACCCGCCGCGCCTCCTGCACCGCCACCGGGTCGTATGCGCGCACCGTCGCCCCGCGCCTGAGCAGCGCCGTGATCAACGTGCGACTCGGCGCCTCGCGCATGTCATCCGTATTCGGCTTGAACGCCAGACCCCACACCGCCACCGCGCGCCCGTTCAAGTCCTGTCCCAGCCGCGCCGTGATCTTGTCCACCAGCACACTCTTTTGCGCTTCGTTCACCGCCTCCACCGCCTCCAGGATCCGCAGCGGGCACCCATACTCGCCCGCCGTGCGCATCAGCGCCTGCACGTCCTTCGGAAAGCACGAGCCACCGTAGCCCGCCCCCGCGTACAGAAAGCTGTAACCGATGCGCGGGTCCGAACCGATCCCCCGGCGCACCGCCTCAATGTCCGCGCCCACCCGATCCGCCAGGTTCGCCAGCTCGTTCATGAACGAGATCCGCGTAGCCAGCATTGCATTGGCCGCATACTTGGTGAACTCCGCCGAGCGAACGTCCATGTACATCGTGCGCTCGTGGTTCCGGTTGAACGGCTTGTATAGCCGCTTCATCTGCTCGCGCGCGTACTTGCCGGCCTCGTCCTTGTCGCTGCCGATCACGATCCGGTCCGGGCGCATGAAATCGTCCACCGCCGCGCCCTCCTTCAAGAACTCCGGATTCGACACCACCGAGAAACCGTGTCCCACTGCGCGCCGCGCCAACTCATCGGCCACCACCGCCCCTACCCGCTCGGCCGTGCCTACCGGCACCGTTGACTTGTTCACGATCACCTTGAAACCCTGCATGTGCCGGCCAATATTGCGCGCCGCCGCCAGCACGTACTGGAGGTCCGCCGAGCCATCCTCGTCCGGCGGCGTGCCCACCGCGATGAACTGCACATCCCCGTGCGCCACGCTTGCCTCCACCTGCGTGGAGAACCGCAACCGCCCCGCCGCACGGTTGCGATCGATCAGCTCCTTAAGCCCCGGCTCGTGGATTGGCACGCCCCCGCCATTCAAAGTCTCGATCTTGCGCGGATCCACGTCCAGGCAGAACACATCGTTACCCAGCTCCGCCAGGCACGCGCCAGTGACCAGGCCAACATAGCCCGTGCCGATTATGGTGATTTTCATGCTTATTCAAATCCGATGAGGTTCACGGTCCTTTTGCCAGGGCCGCGCGCCGCACGCCGACTACAATCGGCGTGTCGCGCATCGTCAGTTGGCCGACACGATCGGCTCGACCCGCCGCGGCGCGTAGGTTTCCCAGCCGCTGCAGCCGGGGCACTGCCAGTAAAATAGCCGCGCCCGGAAACCGCAATTCTGGCACGTATATCGCGGCAGGTTCTTCGTGCGCTGCTGGATCAACGTGCGCATCAGTTCCAGTTCGCTCTTGCGCGGCTCGTCGGCCACCGCGATCTGCGCTTCGAGCAGCCGCGTCATGCCCGCCAGGTTGGGCGACTTTTGCATCTGCGTACGCGCCAGCGCATGCGCGGCCTGCGCGCCGCGCAACTCGGCGATGTGCTTGTAGGCGGCGTCGAGCAGATCGTTCGACGGATACGCCTCGACATAGCGCGTCAACAGCGCGGCGCCCTGCGCCGACTGGCCGGTCGCCGCATACGCTTGCATCAGCTTGTCGGCAACCAGTGGCAAGTAGGCGGGATTCTGCTGCTCAACCTGTCGCCAATGCTCGAGCGCCCGCGTCGGCTCGTGACACGCCATCTCAACATCGCCGCTCAGGATCGTCGCGCGCACATTCTGCGGGTTGCACCGCAGCGCCTGCTGCAATGCGTTGCGTGCCTCGTCTATCCGCTTGTGCTGCAACGCTTCCTGCGCAAGCTCGCAGTGGAATTGCGAAATCTCCTTGTCCAGCGGCGGCACGCCCATCGCTTCAATCCGTTGCGCCGCCTCGATCGCCTTGTGCCAGTCCTTCTCGATTTCGAAAATGGTCAACAATGCCCGCAACGCACCGAGTGCGTAGCCGCCACTGTGCAACCGCTGGAAGGTCTCTTCCGCCCGATCGAGCAGCCCGGCCTTCAGGAAGTCCTGGCCAAGCTCGTACAACGCATGGTCGCGCTCGTTGGCTGGCAAGTCCTCGCGCGAAAGCAGGTTTTGATGAACCCGGATCGCGCGTTCCGTCTCGCCGCGCCGACGAAATAAATTACCTAGGGCAAAGTGAAGCTCGGTCGTCTCCGGATCTAGCTTCACCACTTCGATGAACGCATCGATGGCTTGATCCGGTTGCTCATTGAGCAGGAAATTCAAGCCCCGGAAGTAAGAGCGCGGCAAGTTCGCGCTCTCGGACAACAGGTGTTTCAGGTCATAGCGGGCCGCGACCCAGCCCAGCCCGAAGGCCACCGGAATGATGAGCAACCACCAAAAATCAAGATCCATGAATGTGATTCGTTGAGCATGCGCGTGCCGGACGCGTCAGATGATCGGCGGCATCGGCGGCTCGTCCACCGTCGCCGGCGTCTGCCGGGCCGTCTTCAGCTCGCGCCTGAGCCGGCCGTTTTCGAGCCGCAGCCGGAGGACCGCCGGCAGCGCCGACATCAGCCCAGCAAGCAAGCCGACCACGAAAAATGCGAGCCCGATCACGATCAACGGCGCATTCCACGTATAGCCGGCCAGGAAGTTCAGTGTCACACCTTGCGTGTTGGCAAGCGCCAGCACCAACAGCAACACGAATACGATGACGCGGATCAGCCAGACAATGAGCTTCATGGGCAATCTCGATGACGGCGACCGGACAGCGAATCGCCAGCGAATTGGACAAACGCCCCGCACCCGCGCATCGGGTGGCCGGGCCGTGACAGGGAACCGGACCGTGGCCGGGGGCCGGGAAAAGTGCCCGTATTGTAATGGAAGCGCTCGCACTCACCTACTGGCGCGCCCAACGGCGTGCTTGTTTGGCCACACCTGGCCGCCAAAGCCGCCGGCATCGTGCGATGCTAATAAAAGAAAAAGCGCCATTTGGCGCTTTTTCCATGGTTGCCGAAACAGCAGGCCTTATCCCGATATTGACGTCATGTGTCGTCCGACGCCTCGACACTGTCGGCCTTCATCGGTTGGCCGGCCTTGCCGTCGACCCGCTCACGCAACTCCTTGCCCGGCTTGAAGTGCGGCACCCATTTCTCCGGGACCTGGACTCGTTCGCCAGACTTGGGGTTGCGTCCGACCCGGGCCGGACGACGATTCAGTGCAAAGCTGCCAAAGCCGCGTATCTCAATGCGATGACCATTGGCAAGCGCGTCGGACATCGCGTCGAGCATCGCCTTGACTGCAAAATCCGCATCCTTTAGGACAAGTTGCGGAAATCGCAGCGCCAGTTGAGCGACCAACTCGGATTTGGTCATGCTGCCTTACTGGTTCTGTTGACCGTCCAGCTTTGCCTTGAGCAACGCACCGAGATTGGTCGTGCCGCTGGCAGCCGCGCTGCTGTCGGCGTGCAGGCCACGCATCGCTTCCTGCTGCTCCGCGGAGTCCTTCGCCTTGATCGACAGCTGGATGCCGCGCGATTTGCGGTCAATATTGATGACCATCACGTTGACCTTGTCACCTTCCTTCAGCACATTGCGTGCGTCCTCGACACGATCTTGCGCGATTTCCGACGCCCGCAGATAGCCTTCGACCTCGACGCTCAACTGGATCACGGCCCCCTTCGGATCGACGGCCTTGACCGTGCCATCGACGATGGAACCCTTGTCGTTCATCGCCACGAAGTTGCTGAACGGGTCGCCTTCCAGCTGCTTGATACCCAGCGAGATGCGCTCTTTTTCGACATCGATGCCGAGCACCATGGCCTCGACCTCGTCGCCCTTCTTGTACTTGCGGACCGCTTCCTCGCCGGATTCGCTCCACGACAGGTCCGACAAGTGCACCAGGCCATCGATCCCGCCCGGCAGGCCGATGAACACGCCGAAATCGGTAATCGACTTGATTGCGCCGGTGATCTTGTCGCCCTTCTTGAAGTTGCGGCTGAAGTCATCCCACGGATTCGGCTTGCATTGCTTCATCCCAAGGCTGATACGGCGGCGGTCCTCGTCGATCTCGAGCACCATGACTTCCACTTCGTCACCGAGCTGCACCACCTTGCTCGGCGCGACGTTCTTGTTGGTCCAGTCCATCTCGGACACGTGCACGAGGCCTTCGATGCCCGACTCGACTTCGACGAACGCGCCGTAGTCGGTAATGTTTGTGACCTTGCCGAACAGCCGCGTGCCGGACGGGTAGCGACGCGAAATGCCTTCCCACGGATCGTCGCCGAGCTGCTTGATGCCAAGCGACACACGATTCTTCTCCTGATCGAACTTCAGGATCTTCGCGGTCACTTCTTGGCCCACAGACAGCACTTCGCTCGGGTGACGCACACGACGCCACGCGATGTCGGTGATGTGCAGCAAGCCATCGATGCCGCCGAGGTCAACGAACGCACCGTAGTCAGTGATGTTCTTCACGACGCCATTGACGATCGCGCCTTCCTTCAGCGTCTCGAGCAGCTTCGCGCGCTCTTCGCCTTGCGTGGCTTCGATCACCGCGCGGCGCGACAGCACGACGTTGTTGCGCTTACGGTCCAGCTTGATCACGCGGAACTCGAGCGTCTTGCCCTCGTACGGCGTCGTGTCCTTGACTGGACGGGTGTCAACCAGCGAGCCGGGCAGGAACGCACGGATGCCGTTGACCATCACGGTCATGCCGCCCTTAACCTTGCCGGTAATCGTGCCGGTCACAAGCTCGTTGTTGTCCAGCGCCTTTTCAAGCGCAAGCCACGAAGCAAGGCGCTTGGCCTTGTCGCGCGACAAGATCGTATCGCCATAGCCGTTCTCGAGGGCGTCGATCGCGACCGATACGAAATCGCCCGCCTGCACCTCAACCTCGCCCTGATCATTCAGGAACTCTTCGATCGGAATGTAGGCTTCAGACTTCAGACCCGCGTTGACGACCACAAAATTGTGGTCAACGCGCACGACTTCGGCAGAGATCACTTCGCCTGCGCGCATGTCCTGGCGGGTCAGCGACTCTTCGAACAGAGCCGCAAAAGATTCAGTATTCGGGTTAGAGGTTTGCAGGTCGGACATAAAAATGAAATGGTGCATGGGGCGGGACTCGGCTTCATGATCGCCAGCGACCGCATGCGGGGTTAAGGGTTGAAAATACATCCCACGTCACCGTGGAATACCTACGGTACTGCTATTCACTACCATTGCATCGGGCACTACGAAGCCTCACCGCCGATGCATGACTGCCCGATCCGTCGCGGTATAGCCGCAACGCTCATGCCTGCGGGCCTTGCCGGCCATGGCCCGCGTTCGTGGCACCGGTGGCCGGCTCGATTTGCTGGTACCAAGCCACGACCCGGTCAACCGCTTCGCCGATCGACAACGTGGACGTGTCGAGCAGGCGCGCATGCGCCGCTGGCTTGAGCGGCGCGCTTGCGCGATTCGCATCGCGCGCGTCACGCTCGCGCAGATCCCGCAGAAGGTCATCGATATTAGCAGAAAACCCTTTTTGTATCAATTGCTTATAACGCCTCTGCGCGCGGGCCTCCGCGCTTGCCGTCAAAAACACCTTCAATACCGCGTCGGTAAAAATCACCGTGCCCATGTCGCGGCCGTCCGCGACTAAGCCGGGCGGCTTGCGAAACGCGCGCTGTCGGGCCACCAGCGCGCCGCGCACCGGCGCGTGTACCGCGATCGCCGAGGCCAGCTTGCCGATGGCCTCCTGCCGAATCTCGGTCGAGACGTCCACACCATCCAATTGCGCACAGCCTTCGCGAAAGGTGATATGCAGGTCATCGATCAGCGCCACCAGCGCGGCGACGTCGTCCTTGCCCACTCCGTAGCGCTGCGCCGCCAGCGCCGCCAGCCGATACAGCGCGCCGCTGTCCAACAAATGAAAGCCCAGGTGTGCCGCCACCAATTGCGCGACCGTGCCTTTGCCAGATGCCGTCGGCCCGTCAATCGTGATGACCGGCACGGGTTCATGAAATGGACGATTGGACTTCATTACTCTATTTGAAGACTAAAATACTTGAAACGAAACGACCGACCGCACGTATGCGGACCGGCCGGCCGCCGGCACTGGATCAAGCGCGGGTAATCGCGGCAAATCTGTCGAAATAATCGGGAAACGTCTTGCCGACGCAACTGGGATCGTGAATCCTCACCGGAACATGGCCCAGACTGACCAGTGAGAAACACATTGCCATCCGATGGTCATCATACGTGTCGATTGCGGCATTAGGCGTCAGCGCGGCAGGCGGCGCCACACGCAAGTAGTCCGCGCCTTCCTCGACGTGCGCCCCCAGTTTGCGCAGCTCGGTGGCCATGGCGGCGATCCGGTCCGTTTCCTTAACCCGCCAGCTGCCGATGTTGCGCAGCGTGGTCATGCCGCTGGCAAACAACGCGGCGACTGCAATCGTCATCGCGGCATCCGGAATCAGATTGCAATCCATGTCCAACGGCTGCAGCCTGCCATCATCTGATTCGACCCCGCGCACTTCGATCCAATCGTCGCCGATCATCACATTCGCCCCCATGCGGACCAACGCGTCGGCAAACTGCACGTCGCCTTGGATGCTGGCCCGCCCGACTCCTTCGACACGCACCGGCCCATGGGCGAGCGCGCCGGCCGCGAGGAAATAGGACGCCGACGATGCGTCGCCTTCGACGACGATCCGGCCCGGCGAGCGGTAACGCGCGCAGCCGGCGGCCGGCACGATGAAGCGCCGCCAACCGTCGCGCTGCACGTGCACGCCGAAGCGCTCCATCAAGCGGATCGTGATCTCAACATACGGCTTGGAGATGAGCTCGCCCTCGACTTCGACCACCGCCTCGCCGCCAGCCGTCTCCACCAGCGGCAGCGTGATCAGCAGCGCAGTCAGAAACTGGCTCGATACGTCACCGCGCACGCGAATCGGCGCATTCGCGCGAAGCGACGCCGGATGCACGAGCAACGGCGGATAACCCGGATTGCCTTCATAGTCGATTCGCGCCCCGAGCTGCCGCAGGCCATCGACCAGGTCACCGATCGGGCGCTCGTGCATCCTCGGTACGCCATGCAGTCGATACTCGCCGCCCATGACCGCCAACGCCGCTGTTAGCGGCCGCACAGCGGTTCCCGCGTTGCCGAGAAACAACGCCGCCCGCTTGACCGGAAACACGCTCCCAGCGCCTGTCACGGTGCAACGCCACTGCGCGGCGTCATGCTGCAGCGTGACGCCCAGTTGTTCGAGCGCGGCCAGCATGACGCGGGTGTCATCCGAATCGAGCAGGTTGTCGATCGTCGTGACGCCCTCAGCCAATGCCGCCAGCAGCAGTACGCGGTTCGAAATACTCTTGGAGCCAGGCAGGCGCACCGTGCCGGTCGCGCGCGTGTAGGGTCCGAGGTCGAGGTATTCCATAATAGAAGCTCCTTTTAGCACTGCTTGAGCTTGGACGCCGCATCACGCTCGTGGCCCCATTGCGCCCGCGCGCTGCGCGAACGCGCGAACAGCGCTTCGAGCGTCGCACCATCGCCCGCAGCGATCGCCGCACGCACTGTCGCAAGTACGGCCGAGTAAGCGTCGATCCCGTCTAGTAGCGCATCACGGTTGGCCACGCAGATGTCGCGCCACATTTCCGGACTTGACGCCGCGATCCGCGTGAAGTCGCGAAAGCCCCCGCCGGCGAACGAGAGCTTCAACGCCGCATCCGGCGCGCGCAGGATCGTCTCGACGAGCGTGAACGACAGCACATGCGGCAAGTGGCTAACGGCGGCGAAAACCGCATCATGCTGCTGCGCAGTCATCTCATGCAGCGAGGCGCCGCTCGCCTCCCACATGGCGGCTACCCGGTCCACCAACGCGCGTGGGTTCTCCGCGAGCGGGCACAACACCACCTTGCGCCCCACATACAGGTCGGCAAGCGCCGCCTCGACCCCGCTGGATTCGCGTCCAGCGATCGGATGCCCAGGCACGAACTGCGCGAGCCGCGTGCCTAGCGCGGCGCGGGCAGCGGCAATAACGTCTTGCTTCGTGCTGCCCGCGTCGGTGACGATCGTGGATCGCTCCAAGTGCGGCGCGATGGCACCAAGCAGCGCACGGGTCTGCGCGACGGGCGCCGCCAGCACGACCCAATCCGCGCCGCGCAACGCGCCGGCCAGCGCGGCGTCATCGTCGACCACGATCGCCTCATCAATGACGCGCCGCTCGAGCGCCATGCGCAGCGAGCCAGCGCCGCGGCCGACACCGACGATCGTGCCGGTGCCGCCGTGACGCTCGCGCAACGCCAACGCCAATGAGCCGCCGATCAGCCCGACGCCGACGACAACGAGTTTATTAAACGAGAACGCGGCCACGATACGATAGCGTAATGAGGTGCACGATATGCGCCTGCGGGATCAGGACGGTGCCAGCGCCTTTTGCAGCGCGGCCAGGAACACTTCGTTTGGGGGCAAGCGCACGCACGTGGGGCGGACCGTATTGCATGGCTGACATGATGTTCAAGCTCCAGACAAATGACGACGAGGTTGGCCAACGGCCGTGGCAGGCGATGACGTTCACACGTCAGCCGCCACCGGATGGCCCGCCGGCGCGGCCCCTACCGGGCCCGCGGATAGGAGCCGAGTATCTTCACATAGGCTGCGGTATGCTCCAGCTCCGCGAGCGCGGCCGCGACCGCCGCGTCTTGCCGATGGCCTTCAAGATCAATATAGAAAAAATACTCCCACGCACTGCTGCGCGCCGGGCGCGACTCGAAACGGCTCATCGATACACCATGCCGTGCCAGCGGCTCGAGCATCCGGAATACGGCACCCGGTTCGTTCTTCACCGAGAAAATCACCGATGTCTTGTCACAACCCGTTGCACCCGGCGAATCGCCGCCGATGATCAGGAAACGCGTGCGATTGCGCGGATCGTCCTGAATCAACGCGAACGCGGTTTGCAAGCCATACTGCGTCCCGGCGCGTTCGCTGGCAATCGCCGCGACGGTGGGATCCGCCGCCGCCACCCGGGCAGCCTCGGCATTGCTTGACACTGCCTGACGCTCGAGCAGCGGCGCGTTGGCAAAGAGCCAGTTCTGGCACTGCGCGAGCGCTTGCGCGTGCGCGCACACCCGCGTGACCCGTTGCAACGTGCCGCTTTGCGTGAGCAGATGATGCTGGATCGGCAGCGATAGCTCACCGCTGATCTGCAGCGACGTCTCCAGCAACAGGTCCAGCGTGCGCGACACTGCACCTTCGGTCGAATTCTCGACGGGCACGACGCCAAAATCGGCTGCGCCCGCCTCGACCGAGCGGAACACCTCGTCGATCGACACGCACGGCAGGCCGGTCATCGACTGGCCGAAATAGCCGAGCATCGCCTGCTCGCTATAGGTGCCCTGCGGGCTCAGATACGCCACCCGCTGCGCTTTCTCGAGTTGGCGGCTCGCCGCCATGATCTCGCGCCAGATCAACGCGATATGCTCGCCGCCCAGCGGCCCAGTGGATAACGCCTGCAGACGCGAGATCACCTGCTGCTCGCGCTCCGGCCAAAACACTGGCGCGTTATACGCCTTCTTGACCTCGCCGACCTCGAGAGCAACCTGCGCGCGCTGGTTCAGCAGCGTGATCAATTGCCGGTCGATCTCGTCGATGCGCTCGCGCAATGGCTTGAGCTTCAAATTCAGTTCTTCGTCCATCGCAACATCGGCTCGTGAAAAAACCAGTCTTGGGTCCACGCGACCTCAGGCGCGGCGTTGCTCGAATTCCTTCATGTATTCGACAAGCGCCTTTACACCGCCCAACGGCACCGCGTTGTAGATCGATGCCCTCATGCCGCCAACGGACCTGTGGCCCTTCAGTTGCAATAGCCCCCGCGCGTTCGCACCGGCCAGGAAATCGTCGTTGCGCGATTCGTCAGCAAGAAAGAACGGCACGTTCATTCTCGAGCGCGACCCGCGCTCGACCTTGTTCGAGTAAAAATCGCTGCTGTCGATGAAGTCATACAGCAGTGTGGCCTTCTCGATATTGCGCGCCTCAATCGCGGCAAGCCCGCCCTGGCGCTTCAGCCATTGGAACACCAGCCCGGCGACATAGATCGCATACGTGGGAGGCGTGTTGTACATCGAGTTGTTTGCGGCAACCGTCTTCCACTCAAACGCCGACGGGCAAATCGCGAGCGAGCGATCCAGCAGATCCTCGCGCACGATCACGATCGTCAAGCCGGCAATGCCAATGTTCTTCTGCGCGCCGGCAAACAACGCGCCGCACTTGGTCACATCCATCGGACGCGACAGAATGTGCGACGACGCATCGACCACCAGCGGCACATTGCCCAGGTCGGGAAACTCGAACATTTCGACGCCGTCAATCGTTTCGTTCGAGCACACATGCACGTACGCGGGATCATCGCTAAGCTGCCATTCCGACACGGCCGGCATCCGCGTGAAGCCCGCCTCGGTCTTGCCCGATGCGGCAATATGCGCACTGCAATACTTCTTTGCCTCGTGATAGGACTTCTGCGTCCAAGCGCCAGTCAACACGAAATCCGCGCTCGAGCGCGAGCCGAGCAGGTTCATCGGCACAATCGCGTTTGCGCCGAGCCCGCCGCCTTGCAGGAACAGGATCTGGTGGCTGGCCGGCACCGCCAGCAGTTCCCGCAGGTCGAGCAATGCCCGCTCGTGGATCGACGAGAACTCACGGCCGCGGTGGCTCATTTCCATCACGCCCATGCCGCAGCCGTGCCAATCGAGCATCTCGTCGGCAGCCTGTTGCAATACCTCTTCAGGCAGTGCCGCGGGGCCCGCCGAAAAATTGAACGCTCGCATCTGGGACTCTGGCTGAAACGGACGCAAACAACGCGTCTGCGTCGAAAAAAAAGCAATGGCCGCTTGCAGCATCGCAAACGGCCATTATGGCATCGCCATCACGGCACCGCCAAGCAACTGGCGGCGCCCAGCCCGCCGCTCACGCGCCGACGCGTCACCCGCGTAGCAGCGCGTATCCGCGGCCGACGTTACTTCGTCTTGACCGCAGCCACTTCCTTGTCGGCCTGGTCGCGCGTCGCCTTGATCGATGCCGGCATGTACTTCTGCATCAAGCCGCTGACCACGTCGCGGCCCACCTGATCTTGCACCTCGATGAACTTGCGGCCGGTCGGGCTCTTATAGAACGCCGTCAGATCTTTGATTTCCGATGCCGAATAGTACTTCGCATACGCGTCATACTGCGCCTGCATCGCATCCTGGCGGAATGGCTCGCTGTTGAATACCGTGCCGGCGGATTCCACGAGCTTGGGCACGGCATTCTTTTGCAGCGCCGGCACGGCAGCCTGCTTCTGCTTGTCGTTGAGCGCCTTGTTCTCGGTCAGCGCGTCGGATAGGATCGCCGGCACCAGTTGCTTGGCTTGCATTTGTGCGCTGTTGGCAATGGCACCGACCAGCTTCGGCGCGTCGATCGCATCGAGCAGATCCTTGATGGCGGCCTGCTTGGCCGGATCGATCGGCGCTGCACTGGAGGTCGAAGCCGCGCTGCCCTGGGCAGGCAGCGCCTGTGCCATCGCCAACGTCGGCACGAAAAGGGCTAGCAACATCCACTGCTTGAATTGTTTTTGCATCACGACTCCCATGAAAAAGTTGTTCTGTCGACCCGGCGCTCGCTCAGCAGCCACACCCGGCCGACATACATGCAGCCAGCCGTCATTCGTCGGCGCCACCGGTATCCGCGTCGGACTCGGCGTCGGCTTCCGCGTCGGTCTCAGCGATCTGCTGCAAGCCCGACAGCTTGGTGCCCTCGTCAAGGCTGATTAGTGTAACACCTTGCGTTGCACGGCCCATCTCGCGGATTTCAGAAACGCGTGTACGGATCAGCACACCAGCGGTCGTGATCAGCATAATCTCGCTATCCGGTTCGACCAGCGTCGCGGCGACTACCCGGCCATTGCGCTCCGAGGTCTGGATCGCGATCATACCCTTCGTGCCACGCCCATGCCGCGTGTATTCGGCAATCGGCGTGCGCTTGCCGTAGCCGTTCTCGGTTGCGGTCAGTACCGATTGCGACTCGCCGCCGGCCACTAGCAACGCGATCACCTGCTGGCCTTCCTCGAGCTGCATGCCGCGCACGCCGCGTGCCTCCCGCCCCATCGGCCGCACGTCGTTCTCGTCGAAGCGCACCGCCTTGCCGGCGTCGGAGAACAGCATCACGTCATGCTGCCCGTCGGTGATCTGCGCGCCGATCAGGAAATCGCCATCATCGAGCCCCACCGCGATAATGCCCTTTCTCAGCGGCCGCGAGAACGCCTCCAGCGGCGTCTTCTTCACGGTGCCAAGCGACGTGGCGAGGAATACGAATTTGTCGGCCGAAAATTCCTTGACCGGTAGCACCACGTTGATTTTCTCGCCTTCTTGCAGCGGGAACATGTTCACGATCGGCCGGCCGCGCGAGTTGCGCGAGCCCTGCGGCACCTCGTAGACCTTGAGCCAGTACACGCGCCCGCGGTTCGAGAAACACAGAATATAATCATGCGTATTCGCGATGAACAACGTCTCGATCCAATCGTCGTCCTTCATCACGATCGCCTGCTTGCCGCGGCCACCGCGCTTTTGCGCACGATACTCGGACAGCGGCTGCGACTTGATGTAGCCGGCGTGCGACATCGTGACGACCATGTCCTGCGGCGTGATTAGATCTTCGGTGCCAAGCTCGGTGGCGTTCAATTCGATCTGCGAGCGCCTCGGGTCGCCGAATTCCGCCTTGATCGCGACCAGCTCGTCGGCGATGATCGTACGGATCCGCTCCGGCTTGGCCAGGATATCTAGCAGATCGGCGATCTGCGCCATCACCTCGCGATACTCGGCGGTGATTTTGTCTTGCTCCAGGCCGGTCAAGCGCTGCAGGCGCATCTGCAGGATTTCCTGCGCCTGCGTGTCCGACAGCTTGTACAGCCCATCGGATTGCATGCCGAAGATGGGCGCCAGCCCATCGGGGCGGAACGCATCGCGCCCGCCCGGGGTTTCGCCTTGCGCGCGTGACAACATATCGCGCACTAGCGCCGAGTCCCATGCGCGCGTCATCAACGCCTGCTTCGCGATCGGCGGCGTCGGTGCCGCTTTGATGATCGCAATGAACTCGTCGATGTTCGCCAGCGCCACCGCCAAGCCTTCGAGCACGTGGCCACGCTCGCGCGCGCGGCGTAACTCATAGAGGGTGCGGCGCGTGACGACTTCGCGCCGGTGCGACAGGAAGCACTCGAGCAACTCGCGCAGGTTCAGCAGCTTCGGCTGACCGTCGATCAGCGCGACCATGTTCATGCCGAACGTATCCTGCAGTTGCGTGTTCTTGTACAGATTGTTGAGCACGACCTCCGGCACCTCGCCGCGCTTAAGCTCGATCACCACGCGCATGCCGCTCTTGTCGGACTCGTCACGGATATCGGAGATGCCCTCTATTTTCTTCTCGTTGACCAGCTCGGCGATGCGCTCGAGCAGCGAGCGCTTGTTCACCTGGTACGGCAACTCGTCGACGATGATCGCCATGCGCTGGCCGCGGTCGATCTCCTCGAAGTGGGTCTTGGCGCGCATCACGACGCGGCCGCGGCCGGTACGATAGCCGTCGCGCACGCCTTGCACGCCGTAGACGATCCCCGCCGTCGGGAAGTCGGGCGCCGGGACGATCTCGATCAACTCGTCGATCGACGCTTGCGGATGGTTTAGCAGATGCTGGCACGCGTCGACGACTTCGTTCAAGTTATGCGGCGGGATGTTCGTCGCCATGCCGACCGCGATACCGGACGAGCCGTTGATCAACAGGTTCGGGATCCGCGCCGGCAGCACCTGCGGCTGGGTCTCGCTACCGTCGTAGTTCGGCTCAAAGTCGACGGTCTCCTTGTCGATATCAGCCAGCAGCTCATGGCCAATCTTCGCAAGCCGGATCTCGGTGTAGCGCATCGCCGCGGCGTTGTCGCCGTCGACCGAGCCGAAGTTGCCCTGCCCGTCCACCAGCATGTAGCGCAACGAGAAATCCTGCGCCATGCGCACGATCGTCTCGTAGACCGCGCTGTCGCCATGCGGGTGATATTTACCGATCACGTCCCCGACGATCCGCGCGGACTTCTTGTACGCACGATTCCAGTCGTTGTTCAGCTCATGCATCGCATAGAGCACGCGCCGATGCACCGGCTTGAGCCCATCGCGCGCATCGGGCAGCGCGCGGCCCACGATCACGCTCATCGCGTAGTCGAGGTAGGAGCGGCGCATTTCCTCTTCGAGAGAAATGGGCAGGGTCTCTTTGGCGAATTGATCCATTTATTGGTGTCTGTGACGAACTCTGGCGGTGCCTGCCCCAGGCCACGGGCGTGGCGTGGGCGCATGTGCCGATGTGGCGGTGGAGGACAACGCGTATCACGCGATTCTAGCATGTGAGCCCGGCGGCCCCGGCGCGCAGCGCCGCGCGTAAGCGGGCACACAGCGCGGCCGGCGCGTGAGTCCCGAACTTAAAGCGGCGTGCCGCGCTAGGGAGCCACCGGCCGCGACGGCTCGCGCGTGAATGCCGATTCTCGCCGGCCGATTCATCCCCCCTTTCTCGACGGCGTCACGAAATCCTGTCGACAATGCCGCACAGCCAAGCTGGACAGTGTTCTTCGGCGACTGTTGCGAGCAAACCACAATTGCCGGATTAGGGCCTAGCGAGGAGGAGAAATTTATCGTTGGATAGTACCAATATGGCAAAATGTGGCGCAGAAGCCAGACCCTGTTCGAAGTGTATACATCGGTTTTCCGCATTGCCATAATGTTATACTTCGCGCAATGTCTGACTTGTCTTCGTCAACAGGCTCGCAGTAAAGCTGCGGTAATCTCAATTTCGAGAGGAGAAATATGAATAAACTTTCAAAGCTCGCGTTCATTGCAGCTACCGCGGTCATGGCTGCATCCGCATCGGCACAGTCGGTGCCGGCTTCGCGACAAGCCGCCAACGACAACTGGGCAAATGGCACCGGCGAATACGTGTGGATGAACGGCACGAGCGAGCTTTGCTGGCGCGATGCGTTCTGGACCCCGGCCACGGCGAACGCGAAATGCGACGGCGCGCTGGTGGCTCAGGCTCCGACGCCGCCGGCGCCCCCCCCGCCGGTCGTACCGGCACCGGTCATCACGAGCCAGAAAGTCACTTATCAGGCGGACACGCTGTTCGACTTCGACAAGGCGGTGCTGAAGCCGGCTGGCAAGGAAAAGCTCGATGATCTGGCATCGAAGATCCAAGACTTGAACCTCGAAGTGGTCGTCGCCACGGGCTATACCGACAAGATCGGCTCGGACAAGTACAACGACCATCTGTCGCTGCGCCGTGCGCAAGCGGTGAAGGCGTATCTGGTCAGCAAGGACATCCCAGCCAACCGCATCTACACGGAAGGCAAGGGCAAGCGTAATCCGGTCGTGACGGACTGCAACCAGAAGAACCGCAAGGCGCTGATCGCATGCCTGGCACCGAACCGCCGCGTGGAAGTGGAAGTCGTCGGTACGAAGAGCCTGCCCGTCGATACGTCGAGCCAACCCATCGATACGTCGAACCAGCCTGTCGTCGGTACGTCGAGCCAGCCGCAGCAATAAGTCGGCGCGCTTGCAACCGAGGTACCTAGCCCTGCATCGGCAGGGCTTTTTTTCGCCCTCATCCGAGCATTACCCACGGCGCCGCACATTCCGCTCGATGCCAGTCGCGACAATAATCGCGCAAGCACCGCTTTGCCGGCACGTCAACGGCCCGATATACTGGTAACTATTAGCCGCGTGAGCAGTTCGCGGCGGCGCGCCGCGCCGCCTTGCTGCCGCCCCTGCCTTGCCCGACATGACCAACGCCGATCCACACGAACTGCAAAAATTCAGCGATCTCGCTCATCGCTGGTGGGATCCCAAAGCCGAATTCAAGCCGCTTCACGACATGAACCCGCTGCGACTGGCGTGGATCGACTCGCACGCCCATTTGCTCGACAAACGGGTGCTCGATGTCGGCTGCGGCGGCGGCATCTTGTCGGAGTCGATTGCGCAACTGGGCGCCGCGTCGGTCAAGGGAATCGATTTGTCCGAGAACGCACTCGGCGTCGCCGACCTGCACAGCCTGGAGAGCGGCGTGACAAACGTCGAGTATGAAGCAATCTCCGCGGAGGCACTCGCCGATCGCGAGCCGGCGACATACGACGTGGTCACCTGCATGGAGATGCTGGAGCACGTCCCGCAACCGGTGAGCATCGTGCGCGCCTGCGCGCAGTTGGTGAAGCCGGGTGGCTGGGTGTTCTTCTCGACGCTGAACCGAAATCTGAAGGCCTATTTGTTCGCGGTAATCGGCGCCGAATACGTGATGCAGATGCTGCCGCGGGGCACGCACGACTATACGCGCTTCATCAAGCCATCGGAGCTTGCCAAGTTCGTTCGTGACGCCGGATTGCTCGCGCACGAATTCAAAGGGGTAGCCTATCACCCGATCGGCCAGCGCTTCGCGATGACCGACGATACCCGCGTCAATTACATGCTTGCGTGCCAACGCGCCACGTGAATCGCAACGACATGACAGACACTGTCTCGCCAACCGGCCCAATACCCGCCGCCGTGTTCGCGACTTGCCGTGCGGTCTTGTTCGACTTGGACGGTACGATCGCCGATACCGCACCGGATCTGGTGGCGGCGGTCAACAAGATGCGCCGCGGGCGCGGCTTACCGGCGGTGCCGCTGCAGAGGCTGCGTCCGTTGGCCTCGGCCGGTGCACGCGGGCTGCTCGGCGGTGCATTCGGCATTGGGCCACACGACCCCGATTTCAGCGCAATGCGGGAAGAGTTCCTCGCCCATTACGAGGCCGATCTTTGCATCGACACGACGCTGTTCGACGGCATTCGTCCATTGCTTGACGCACTGTCCGCGCGCGGCATTCAGTGGGGCATTGTCACGAATAAGGTCGAACGGCTGGCATTGCCGCTGGTCGCCCGGCTGGGCCTGGGCGCCAGCGCCGGGTGCGTCATCGGCGGCGATACCACACCGTACCCGAAACCCCACCCTGCGCCGCTATTGCTGGCCGCACAGCAGCTCGGCATTGCGCCGACCAGCGCGGTCTACATCGGCGACGACCTGCGCGATATCGAGGCCGGCAAGGCGGCCGGCATGCTGACCGTTGCGGCGGCCTATGGCTATTGCGGCAGCGACGTGGCCCCGTCCAATTGGGGGGCCGATCACGTGGTCGAAACAACAACGGAACTGCAGCGCCTGTTCGGGATCATGTCGCAGTAACACGAACGCGGTGTACTGGGCGCGCCTGTTACTTGAAGCCGACCCATCGACCCCATCTTATGGTCTGTGAGATAATAAACCTCTACTTTTCGGGGCCGACCTGGTTTCGACGTGGGTAGCGAAGCAATACAGGGCATACCGAGGACCCGTCACCTCGTAAATCAATGGGACTTAAGTAACTGCGAACGACGAAACGTACGCACTGGCCGCTTAACACCGGCCTGCCTCGCACTAGCTCGCTGACGGGCTAGGGTCGCAAGACCGCGCGAGGTCATTCACGTCAGCTAATCCCCGGTGAGGTCACGACGCCGGGGCCGAAAATTCAGTGACTCGCCGTAACGAAGCGTGTTCGTCCGCGTCGGTGCGGTTAAAGCAAAAGACTGGACTAAGTATGTAGAACTGGTTGTAGAGTGCTTACGGACGCGGGTTCGATTCCCGCCGGCTCCACCAATACGCGCGCGCTCCAGCAGTGCCTGCTGGAGTAGCACATCGGCAGTAGAATCACCGCACGAACGATATTTCAGGACGCCGACACATTGTTATGCCGTCGATGACGCTTGCCTAGCGAGACGCTGGAAATCCAGCGCTTCAGCACAGACGGACGCTGGCGTTCGGGCAACGGCGGCACTGGGGTTGCCTCAAGCAAAACAGGGGGGCGTTCCGGGGCGTTTGACATCGATTGACTGCGCCCGATAGCGCGATGGCGCATGACCGGTGTCGTATTGCCGCTCACCGGTACGTTCTGAGGCGAGCTTTGCATGGGTTTCGTCGTCCGATTGGCGCGATTAGGATACGTGGCACAGAAATACTCAAGCACGGCCTCCCGGCTAACACCAAGCGGTTCGACTCGATGCAAGTACCGATCCGCTGCCTCTTCTGCAGACTGCGGCTCTTTTGTATAACTTCCATCCGAAGATCGAGTACTGACTGTTGGCGGGATCGACTCCTTTGCAGTCTTGTGAGATCCTGCGTTCACATACTGCGTATTCCATTGGGCACACGTATCCCTAATGTCCTTAATTAAATTAGAAGTACGTATGTTTCCATTGTAAAATTGCTCTTCTATAAATTGCGTCGGTGACTGCCTAGGTTTAACAGGACATTGATCCGCCCTAAGCTGCGCGAGTAATCCTGTCCCGGGCCGCGTGCTGGGAGCGATAAGCCGGTGGCGATACAGGCTTGCTAACGGCACAGTATCGTCTGCTTCCGATGTCGACGAGTCGCTGACACTGCTCGATTGTTGGTGGTACTTGAGATTCCCGGTGGAATATAGGCTCCGTGGATCCGACTGAATCGTCATATTGCGTTTAGACCTTATCTCTTAGCGAAAACTCACACTACCCCAGATCGCAGACAATCGAGGCGCATACACGATCACACATTAGCATTGGCGAAACAAGCGAACATCCTGCGTTTCTTCAATGACCTGCAACATCCCTAATTAATATTGAATTCCCAATACTGGATGAACCACCACGCAATTGCCGCGGCAGTAAGCCTCCTATCCGTCCAGTTGGGCAACCATGTGTCGAAAGTCACCACTGCGTAACTCGTCGCCGATCATCGCCAAGGGTGACGTATAAGTTGTATCCCCGTGACAAATAAAGTAGTATCCCTTATCAATTATTGGTATGAACTCTAAGCCAAATTAGGCAGCTGCCGACTGCACGCCGAATCCGACATCGACGTTGCCACTTGCAACGAATGCCGCAATCGCATGCCCATGTGATGCATGGATCTGCATACTGCGTCGCGCCGGCGTAATAAGCCGCCCAATCTCGTCCGCTCCTTCGATGCTCAGCAACTGTGGACTGAGCCGCTCCACCCGCATACGCTCGGCCCAAAGCAGCTTTTCACCTAGTGGCGGCAGCACTAAACTTTGACCATGGACCTTGACCAGCAATGGGCCACCAAGCCGCTGTTGCTGGCTGCACAGCGACTCGGCATCGTGCCGACCAGCGCGGTCTACATCGGCGACGACCTGCGCGATATCGAGGCCGGCAAGGCGGCCGGCATGCTGGCCGTCGTGGCGGCCTATGGCTATTGCGGCAGCGACGTGGCCCTGTCCAATTGGGGGGCTGATCGCGTGGTCGAAACAACAACGGAACTGCAGCGCCTGTTCGGGGTCTTGTCGCAGTAACACGAACGCGGTGTACTGGGCGCGCCCGTTACTTGTGCTGGACGTGCCCGTTACTTGAAGCCGCCCCATCGACCACATCTTATGGTCTGTGAGATAATGGTCACCTACTTTTCGGGGCCGACCTGGTTTCGACGTGGGTAGCGAAGCAATACAGGGCATACCGAGGACCCGTCACCTCGTAAATCAATGGGACTTAAGTAACTGCGAACGACGAAACGTACGCACTGGCCGCTTAACACCGGCCTGCCTCGCACTAGCTCGCTGACGGGCTAGGGTCGCAAGACCGCGCGAGGTCATTTACGTCAGCTAATCCCCGGTGAGGTCACGGCGCCGGGGCCGAAAACTCAGTGACTCGCCGTAGCGAAGCGTGTTCGTCCGCGTCGGTGCGGTTAAAGCAAAAGACTGGACTAAGTATGTAGAACTGGTTGTAGAGTGCTTACGGACGCGGGTTCGATTCCCGCCGGCTCCACCACTATTCAAGCCCCAACCACGCTCGGTTGGTTTTTTTATGTGCTTCCGCCAAGCGCTCGTTGTAGATGGGGCGCGAACGCCCGCTCCGACTGGCATGGTCTGGCATGCGTACGTTCATGCAACTGTTAGTGGTGGGCGAGTGTCCCGCCACCCAACTTTCTTAAGCAAAACATCACCGGTGCAGCGGCGATCGCGCAGCGCCACGGCGGCGTGCCGGGTCGCGTGTCATTCGTCGGGCGGTGACGCCGAGCGTAAGCCAGCCGACGCATCGACGTATTGCCACACAGCTCGAGTCCGCGAGCGCGTAGCCGTTTTAAGCCGGGGTCAGTAACCGCTGAATCAGCGCTTCGGCTTGCGGACCTTGACGCGGTCCGGCAGCGGGGGGACCGGCGGAACAGACGACCCATCGGCGGCTCCCGAGGTGGCGGCGGTATCCGACATCGACTTACGGCGCTTCACACTAAGTTTTCTCGTCAACGTCGAAAAACCGTTGCGGATATTTTCCGCCGACGCGCTGCGCGCACGAAGCTTGGGCGCCCGTTTCGCTGACGAAACAGGCGTTGCATCCGCAGCCGAGGCAGCAACACCTGGCCCGGCTGGGTTGTTTACTCCCATCGATTGAGTCGAGTTAGAGCGTCGTCGCCCTATATTTTTCAGCGAGTCGGTCAAGCGACTGAAGGTACCTTCACGGCGCCTACCCCGCTGCTTGGGCTCCTCGGGTTGGACGTCATGTTTTACAAAGTTCTTTTTCCAGTCACTATAGGTCTCATCGAAAAACTTGGTAAGCGCATCGTATTGTGCATCGATTCCCTTGACGAGGTGACCGATGAATCGTTCGGCATCCGTCTTTAGCTTCGCCTCCTCTCCTGCGAGATGATCATCGGCAAACCGTGCCGTAGCCGTCTTTGACTTTGTCTGCCCAACGTCCAGATGATTAACAAACGGCTCCACAGCCGTTTTTTGCTTCAAATTCTCAGCTTTTTGAGGCCAATTCTCTTCTAGTAGTTCAGTGAACCGGCTCCCCGACTTCGATGAACTCGTACTGTCGAAGGATTTCTTGCTCGATTCAGCAGGCGAGTGCGTCACCTTGCTTGACTCTTCGCTTGCGCGATGCCGGGAACGCAGGCCTGCCAGCTCACCCGGCCGCCCGGTACTTGACGCCCCGCCCCGACTCTTCGGTGTGAGCGAATCTATATCTTTAATAAAACGATCCAAGCCGCTGTCCGTCGGCAAGTCGGTCAGGGAAAGCTGCTGCAGTGAGTGCACCTTGATCATAGCGCTTGACATCCTTCTATCATGCTGAAACCGCACACTACACCAATGCACAACTCAGGCTATTCAGGTACGCGATCACATATTGCCGTGCGCGAAGGCCTCGCTCCCCACCGTCCTGACGCCCTTTAAATAATAAGATATCCGGATCAATTCCGCGGCCCCACGCCCTCCTGAAGCGGAACGCAGTCGCCGCAGCGCGCGGCATCGTACCCGTGCAGTTGCGCGACCGCGCCTTTGAACGCGTCGCCGCGCAACTCATCGACAATCGTCGATAACGGTGCCATATCAAGCGCGGCTTGCTCGCACGCGAAGTAATAATCCTCATCGACTATCGGAATGAAGTCCAGTCCGAAATACGCAGCCGCCGGCTGAACGCCGAACCCGACATCGGCCTTACCGCTCGCCACGAACGCCGCGATCGCCGAATGCGTCAGTTCGGTTGACGCGTAGCCGTTGATGCGCGTCGGATCGATACCGATATCGCGCAGCATCAGGTCGAGCAGCATGCGCGTGCCGGAGCCTGGCTGACGATTGACAAAGCGCAAGCCTTCGCGGGACAGGTCGGCAAGGCCGCCGATGTGCTGCGGATTGCCCTTCGGCACGAACAACCCCTGCTTGCGGCGCGCCAGGTGAATCAGCACGTGTCGCCTGTCGTCCAGCCATGGCCGGTAGACGGCCGCGCATACTGCGCGGAATGGTCCAATCGGCAAGTGGAAACCGGCCAGGTCGCATTCGCCGCGCGACAACGACGCGACGGCGTCCGCACTGTCCCGATACCGGATCTCCACCGGGGTGCCGTCTTCGGCGAGCGCTTGTACCAGCGCCGCGACGGCATATCCATGTGACGCGTGAATCCGCACGTCACGCCGCTCTGGGGCCAGCAATCGCCGGATTTCCTCGGTGACTTCGACGCCGAGCGACTGCGTGAGCGGCTCCAGCCGTTCGATACGCACGCGCTCGGCCCACAGCAGTTTTTCGCCGAGCGGGGACAGCAGCGAACCTTGGCCTCGAACCTTGATCAGCAATGGGCCGCCAAGGCGCTGTTCGGCCGCACGCAGCACGCCCCATGCGTGCCGGTACGACAGACCGAGCGCTTGCGCCGCGCTCGCAATGCTGCCCAGCTCGACCAGTCGCGTCAGCAGCAGGATCACGTCCGACAAGCACCCGCCCGCGTGATCCGTACCCGCGATCCGCCATTCGGACACCGCTTCGATCCTGGGCATACTCATATGCAATTTATTTTCCTATTGAAATCGACACCGGCAACGACTAACGTTCGAAAAAGACATCAATCCAACGAACGGTATATGAACGGATAAATCATATACTACTCCCCCACCGGAGGCCCCTTGGCAGAACCCTCTACCGGCCGTGCAACGGGCGCCGCATTGGCGCCGGACGCGGCAGCTCGGCTTGTCGCGCACCACACGAGTGCGGCAGCGCGCGCCGTACCGGGACATTCGCTATTAAGCGTTTTGCACGCAATCCAGGACGATGCTGGTTACATCCCCGACAGTGTCATCGCCCCGCTTGCCCAGGCAATGAACTTGTCGCGCGCCGAAGTCCATGGCGTGATCACGTATTACCATCACTTTCGCACATCGCCACCGGCCGCCGTGACAGTCCAGCTGTGCCGCGCCGAATCCTGTCGCGCGATGGGCAGCGAAGCGCTGGCGCGGCATGCCGAGACCCGCACGGGTCACCGCTTCGATGCGTGTCGCCACGGCGACGACCATCGCGCGGCGCCACCGGCCGCACCGCTCGCCGGCCACCCGGCAGTTGAGTTGCAATCCGCGTACTGCCTGGGCTTGTGCAGCACGTCCCCGGCGATGATGGTCAATGGCAAGCCCTACGCCCGCGTCACGCCGGAGAAGCTCGATACAGTGCTCGCCGCGGCGATCGGCGACGCGCAACGGGGAGCGTGCTAATGGCGATTCGCATTTACGTGCCGTCCGATACGACAGCGATCGCGCTCGGAGCAGACGAGATCGCGCAGGCCATCGCGGGACAAGCCGCGCGACGCGCGCTCGACATCGAGCTGGTACGCAACGGCTCGCGAGGATTGTCCTGGTTGGAGCCACTCGTGGAGGTCGGCACGGCCGCCGGCCGCATCGGCTACGCTAACGTTGCGTTGCAGGACATCGACGCGTTGTTCGACTCGGGTTTCCACACCGACGACGCTGCGCAAGCACGGGCAGCGGCCCATCCGAAATGCGTCGGCCTCGTCGAAGCCCTCCCCTACCTAAGCAAGCAACAGCGTTTGACCTTTTCCCGGATCGGCCTCATCGATCCGCTATCGATCGACGACTATGTTGCGCACGGTGGCCTGCAAGGCCTGCACCGCGCGTTGCAGATGGCGCCAGCCGCCGCCTGCCAGTTACTGATTGACGCTGGACTGCGCGGACGCGGCGGCGCCGCGTTTCCGGCAGGTATTAAGTGGCGCACGGTACTGCAAGCCCAGGCAGACCAAAAATACGTAGTCTGCAACGCGGACGAAGGTGACAGCGGCACGTTCTCGGACCGCTTGTCGATGGAATGTGACCCATTTGGTCTGATCGAAGGCATGATCATCGCCGGCGTGTCGACCGGTGCGACGCAAGGCTACCTCTACGTGCGCAGCGAATACCCGTTGGCGATCGCGCGATTGAACGCGGCGATCGCCCGTGCGCGCGCCGCCGGCTGGCTCGGCCCAGATGTGCTGGGCTCCGGTCGGGCTTTCGATCTGTTCGTCGCGAAAGGCGCCGGCGCGTATGTCTGCGGCGAGGAGACGGCGCTACTCGAATCGCTCGAAGGCAAGCGAGGCATCGTGCGCGCCAAGCCACCGCTGCCCGCGTTGGCCGGCTACCGAGGCAAGCCGACGGTGATCAACAACGTGATCACGCTGGCGTCCGTGCCGATCATTTTCGCGCGCGGCGATGCGTTCTACCGAGACTTCGGCATGGGGCGCTCGCGTGGCACGCTACCGTTCCAACTCGCCGGCAATGTACAGCGCGGCGGGCTGGTCGAAGTTGCGTTCGGCGTCACGCTGCGCGAACTGGTGTTCGAATTCGGAGGCGGCACGGCGAGTGGACGCCCCGCACGCGCGATCCAGGTCGGCGGCCCGCTCGGCACCTATCTGCCGCCGAGCCAGTGGGACGTGCCGCTGGATTACGAAGCCTATACGGCGATCGGCGCCGTCGTGGGCCACGGCGGCATCGTGGTCCACGATGACACCGCCAACCTGGCCGAGCTGGCGCGTTATGCGATGCACTTCTGTGCGCTTGAATCGTGCGGCAAGTGCACGCCGTGCCGGATCGGCTCCACGCGCGGCGCGGAGGTCATCGACAAGCTCCGTGCCCCGGAGCAGGACGCGCGCGCGCGCACGCACCACGTGACGTTGCTGCGCGAGCTATGCGACACGATGCTGCACGGCTCGCTGTGCGCGATGGGCGGGATGACCCCCTACCCGGTGCTGTCCGCGCTGGACCATTTCCCTGAAGACTTCGGCCTTGCGAGCGCCGAAGGCGACGCGCCGTGCGAGCCTGAACGCAGCGCCGCGGCATGATGACAGACGCGCGCCGCTTCACGCGACGCGCAGGAGCAGACAATGAATGACATGAGCCAGGATGGCCTTCGTGGTGGGTGCGGGTCCGGATCGTGCGCTTGCCGCGAGAACAATGTACCGCTGGACGACGTCGATTTCGGTACGCCGGCCCGCCACGGCCCAAGCGTGTCGCTGCAGATCGACGGCGTGCAGGTGGATGTGCCGGCAGGCACATCGGTCATGCGCGCGGCGATCCACGCCGGCGTTCGCGTGCCGAAACTATGCGCAACCGATTCTCTAGAGGCGTTCGGCTCGTGCCGGCTGTGCCTGGTCGAGATCGAAGGCCGCCGGGGTTATCCGGCCTCCTGCACGACGCCGGTCGAGCCGGGCATGAAGGTGCGCACGCAAAGCGACAAGCTGCAGGCGCTGCGTCGCAACGTGATGGAGTTGTACATTTCCGATCACCCGTTAGACTGTCTGACGTGCCCGTCCAACGGGCGTTGCGAGTTGCAGGACATGGCGGGCGTCGTGGGGCTGCGCGAGGTCCGCTACGGCTACGATGGCGCCAATCATCTGCGCGACGCGAAGGACGAATCGAACCCGTACTTCACCTATGACGCCAGCAAGTGCATCGTGTGCAACCGATGCGTGCGCGCGTGCGAGCAAACACAAGGCACCTTTGCGCTGACCATCGCGGGACGCGGCTTCGAGTCGCGCGTTGCGGCAAGCGAAGGCGTCTCGTTCATGGCATCGGAGTGTGTCTCGTGTGGAGCGTGCGTGGCCGCTTGCCCGACCGCGACGTTGCACGAAAAGTCGATTGCCGAACTGGGCCAACCGGAGCACGCCGTCGTCACGACCTGTGCCTATTGCGGTGTCGGCTGTTCGCTAAAGGCCGAGATGAAGGGCAATCAGGTGGTACGGATGGTGCCGCACAAGGACGGCCGCGCCAACGAGGGCCATGCTTGCGTGAAGGGGCGCTTTGCATGGGGCTATGCGACGCACCGCGACCGCATCACGCGCCCGATGATCCGCGCGTCGATCGACGCGCCGTGGCGCGAAGTCAGCTGGGACGAGGCGCTGGACTACGCGGCCAGCGCGTTCCGGCGCATCCAGGACAAGTACGGACGCGAGTCGATCGGCGGCATCACATCGTCACGATGCACGAACGAAGAGACGTACCTAGTGCAAAAACTCGTGCGGGCGGCATTTGGCAACAACAACGTCGACACCTGCGCCCGCGTGTGTCACTCGCCGACCGGCTACGGCTTGAAGACCACGCTTGGCGAATCGGCCGGCACGCAGACTTTCGCATCGGTCGCGCATAGCGACGTGATCATGGTAATCGGCGCCAACCCGACTGATGGCCATCCGGTATTCGGCTCACGGCTTAAGCGGCGTCTGCGCGAAGGCGCGAAGCTGATCGTGATCGACCCGCGCCGCATCGATCTGGTCCAGGGACCTCACGTCAACGCGCAGTATCACCTACCCGTGCGCCCGGGCACGAATGTCGCGATCATCAATGCGTTCGCGCATGTGATTGTCACCGAGGGCCTGCTCGACACGGCTTTCATCGCCCAGCGGTGCGAGCCGCTCGCATTCGAGCAATGGCGGGATTTCGCGGCCCAGCCACAGAACGCGCCGGAAGCCACCGAGTCGATCACCGGCGTGCCGGCGGCGCAGGTGCGCGAAGCCGCTCGTCTGTATGCCACCGGCGGCAATGCGGCGATTTATTACGGGTTAGGCGTCACCGAACATTCGCAGGGCTCCACGATGGTGATGGGCATTGCGAATCTGGCGATGGCCACTGGCAACCTCGGCCGTGAAGGCGTCGGTGTCAACCCACTGCGCGGGCAAAACAACGTGCAGGGCTCCTGCGACATGGGATCGTTCCCGCATGAGTTGCCGGGCTACCGGCATATCGGTGACGCCGCCACGCGCAGCCTGTTCGAGGCCGCTTGGAACGTCACGCTACAACCCGAGCCGGGTCTGCGCATTCCGAACATGTTCGATGCCGCGCTGAGCGGCACGTTCAAGGGCCTGTATTGCCAGGGCGAGGACATCGCGCAATCGGACCCGAACACGCAGCATGTCGCCGCGGCGCTGTCGTCGATGGAGTGCATCGTCGTGCAGGATATTTTCCTGAACGAGACGGCCAAGTACGCGCACGTTTTCCTGCCGGGCACGTCATTTTTGGAAAAGGATGGCACGTTCACGAATGCGGAGCGCCGGATTTCCCGCGTGCGACAGGTGATGCCCCCGCTACCCGGCATGGCCGACTGGCAAGTGACGATCAAGCTGGCCGCCAAGCTGGGCTACGCGATGGATTATTCCCATCCGAGCCAAATCATGGACGAAATCGCACGGCTCACGCCCACCTTCCATGGCGTATCGTACGCGCGGCTGGACGAATTGGGCAGCATCCAGTGGCCATGCAATGAAGCGGCGCCACACGGCACCCCGACCATGCACGTGGACACCTTCGTGCGCGGCAAGGGACGCTTCGTGATCACGCAGTTCATCCCGACGCGCGAGAAGGTCACCCGCCGGTTCCCGCTATTGCTGACCACGGGCCGAATCCTGTCGCAGTACAATGTCGGCGCGCAGACCCGCCGCACGGACAATTCGCGCTGGCATGAAGAGGACCGGCTGGAGATCCATCCGGTGGACGCAGAGGACCGGGGAATCAAGAGCGGCGACTGGGTCGGCGTCGCGTCGCGCGCGGGACACACGGTCCTGCGCGCGCTGGTGACCACGCGGATGCAGCCCGGCGTCGTCTACACGACGTTCCACTTTCCGGAATCCGGCGCCAACGTGGTAACCACCGACTCGTCCGACTGGGCGACCAATTGCCCAGAGTACAAAGTGACCGCGGTGCAGGTCACGCCGGTTGTCGGTCAGTTATCGGACTGGCAGCAGCGCTATGCCCGCTTCAGCGACCAGCAACTGGCGCTGCTGAAAGAACGTACCCTACTGGACGCATCGGGCGTCGCGACGGCCCAATAGGAGGAGTCGACAATGGCAATGCCGCTGCACACCCTGGTCGACATGGCCAACCGCATTGGAGAGTTCTTCGAATCGATGCCCGATCGGCACGCCGCGCTCGAAGGTATCGCCGATCATCTAAAGCGCTTTTGGGAGCCGCGCATGCGGCGCACACTGCTCGACGCGCTCGATCGCGGCATGGATCCGGCGTTGGACGAGTTGATGCCGATCGCGCGCGAGGCCCTTGTTCGCTATCGTGACAGGTTAATGCCGGCCGCCGCGCCGGCATAACCCGCGCTCCCCCCCGCAGCCCTGAGGTTTACCCACAAATATGGGTCACTCGTTTTGCCTGAAGATGCGATACATCTTGGTG